>NZ_CAMZCS010000052.1 GCF_947305105.1 uncultured Fibrobacter sp.
TATTGACGCACGAAGTGCGTGATTCTTTTCACTAGCCTCTATTCTCTAGTCTCTCGAAGCCTCACCGCTCATCGCTCATTGCTCATTGCTCGTGCCTTTGTGCTATGAGGTCGGTCGCTAACGCTCCCTTTGAGGTATGAGGTAAGTAGGATATGATTAGGGGTTAGAATCTAGGATCTAGAGACTAGGGAAAAATGTCACGGCTTCGCCGTCTTATATTGACGCACGAAGTGCGTGATTCTTTTCACTAGCCGCTAGTCTCTATTCTCTAGTCTCTCGAATACTCACTGCTCATTGCTCGTGCCTCGAGCCCCGAGCCTCGTGCCTCGTGCCTGTTTACTATATTTCGGCTTATGGGTGGAACCATCATCGCAAGCCTTACGGCGCTCTACGCGCTCCTGTTCCTATTTTTCATAATAGGGCTTGTCCGCACGCACCGTTACAAAGGCACCAAGGCAACCCCGAGCGTCTCGGTCGTGGTGCCGATGCGTAACGAAGAGGAATTCGCACAACGCACCCTGGAAGCCCTTGCCGAGCAGGACTATATTGGCGAATGGGAAGTCATTTGCGTCGACGACCGTTCTACCGACAGCACCCGCGAAATTCTCGAAAAATTTGCCGCCACGCACCCGCGGTTCCGCGTACTCAGCCTCCCCCAGGACCTGCCGCAAATCGCAAGCCCCAAGAAGCGGGCCCTCGAAAGCGCTTTCAAGATTGCCAAAAACGAAGTGCTCCTGACGATGGATGCCGACTGCATCCCGCGCAAGAGCTGGATTACCTCGATGGCGGGCCGTTTCGTGGACGGAGTCAGCATTGTGCAAGGGCCAAAGCAGAACAACGGCACCCGCTCCATGCCACATCTTTACCAAAAGCTTGAAACGCTCGGCTATACCGCCATGGAAGCCGCAGGGTTCAGCCTCGGGCACCCGATTGTCGCCTCCGCCGCATGCCTTGCCTACAAGAAGGACCTGTTTTTCGAAGTCGGCGGTTTCGGTGACCTCATCAACCTCTCGAGCGGCGACGACGACATGCTCATCCACAAGATGATGAAGGTTCCGGGCACCAAGGTGTGCTACAACCTCGACAAGGACGCCGTTATCGAGACCGCACCCGTACATACGTGGAAACAACTCTTCAACCAGCGCGCCCGCTGGAGCAGCAACGGCACGAACTACGAGAGCAAAGCCTATATCATGCTCCTCACCTTGATCTACACATACTATATCTGGATGTTCGTGAGCCCGTGGTGCGTACTTTTCCTGGATTTCCCATGGCAATGGTGCGTATTCAGCATCTTGCCCAAGCTGGTCGTGGATTTCGTCTTCTTGAGCATTGCCTCGTGGAAGTTGCATTCCAAGCGGCGCATGTTCGCCTTCTTGCCGGTGGAACTCATTCAAATCCCGATGATTGTCTTCTGCGTTCCTGCAGGCATCACCGGCATGTTCCGCTGGAAATAAAACGCCCTACGCCTATTTTCTGTTTCCCTTTACAGTCCCAAGCGAGATGATACTGAAATAACCTGCCGTGCCATCCTTGGACTGCAACTTGAATCTGATCTTGACTAATTGCTTGGCTGCTTCTTCGCCCGTAATATGGGTTCCCCTACCCCATCCTGCACGCTGAAAATCACGCCATAAGAAACATCTGTTCGCTCCGGCATAGCTCTTGGGAATATTCACCATTGGCACATCGTATTCCATCGTCTTATTGACCGAGTCTCCAAGATCCAGTAATAGCTTAAATGCTATGTCCGCTGTATACTGTATACAGATACCTTCCCAGTTCGAAACATCAACTGCAATATCCATTCCATTAGAGTCTTGCCCCACCATGATAAAACCAATCTCTACAAACGGGTCATAGGAAAGCCTACCCCCGTCCAATCGGAACTCGCCACACAGACCATTGCAATAATCAATTATTGGATCCAAGGACGCAGCATCATATTCCGTCCCGGGACGTTCCGGCCAAATAATTCTAGACTCCCCACCGTCACTGGAATCGGAATTCGTAAACCATAAACCGACATCTCTATTCTTCCACTTTTTCCCTGCATAAACATCCGTATCCACGGTATAGAAAAAGCCATACCACAAATCGGTATATGTGGGGTTATCAGCAATAGAAGGAATGTCAGTGCAGCAATTCTTATAGGAAGTTGAAGATGACCTGGCGCTCCTACTCGAACTGCTGGAAGATGACCAGGCACTCCCACTCAAATTGCTAGAAGATGACACGGGCTCTATATTAACTACCGAATATTCAGAAGACTCTGGACTCTTGTCGGCAGAAGACGAACTGCGCACCGTATTCTTTTTTTTCGAACTGGAAGAAGGTTCATCCAATTCATCCGGATCGTCAATAGAATCTTCATCGAGATCAATGTCCTCATCCAATTCTTCCGGGTCGGCGTCTTCATCTAATTCTTCCGGATCGAAGTCATCGTCCAATTCTTCCGAATCGGAAACATTCGAGTCTTCTTCAACATCCTCCCCATGCAAAACAGCCCCAAAAGGCCGTTCAGCCGAAACTCCATCAACGTTCTTGTCCCCCGAACAGGCCCAAAACGCAAGCAAGCCGCACAAAATAAGGAGTTTCTTTTTCATATAGACTCCCCCAAGAATCAGTTATTCTTGACGCAGCGAACGGAACCGCCTTCGTTCTTGTAGCCGGCATCGAAATACAGCATGTCTTCAGTCAGCGTCCAGTGGTAGGCATCGTAGGTGTTGCCAATTCCTTCTTCGGCGCTCCAGAATCTCGCCGCCGTGCCCAGTCCCTCGTAATTGCTGATCATGTCGCGGCTACCGCTCGGGATGGCGGCAAAGCCCGACGTGTTTTCGCCATTGGGGGTGGCATCTCCGTCTTCGGTTTCCCAGCCGGAAGCGGCCTTGAGCGCCTTGCCCACATTTTTCCATGTGCAGACATCGGCATCGTTACAAGTATCCTGGACAGCCTCGACCGCCTTGGCTAACGCCTGCCATTCCGCGTTCGTCGGCACATGCCAACCTGCGGGGCAAATGCCCTGGTGATTTTTCTTGAGCTTGGAAGAATAACGTTCGGACTTGAACCTGTCGGGAATGTTCATCGCGCCAAGCCAAGTGTACAGGCGACCGTTTGTCTTGCATAGGGTAAACCGGTCGTCGTAACAGAACGACTGCGGCGTGGAGTAGTTCAGGTTCTCCGCCATCCACACCTGGTCACCTATCCGGACCGTCTTGTAGACTTTCCCGTCGCGGGTATCTTTCAATTCTTCGGGTGCTGGTTCCGGAGCTGCGGTTTTCGGAGCGGCAAGCGCAACGCCTGTCGTGAGGCAAAGCAAGAAAAGTGCCAAGTACTTCATGTCGATAAAGATAAGTTTATTTCTTTCGCCCAGGCAAGCGCATCCGAAATATTTTTGATTTCGCCATCCAGTTGCAGCTCGAAGCTCCGCTTGATAATAACCCCCATCTCCTTTCCAGGTTTTACCCCCATGTCCATGAGCATTTTTCCGGTCAAGTAGGGTTGCGGAGCAGCATCGTACACGCCGATTTCGCGGGCGGCAGCGGTCAATGCGTCGGCAAAACCGCTTTTTTTGAGCATAATTTCAGGAGTCGCCTGCACAAGCAGGCAAAGCAGCTTGAGCCCGCTCAGGCGTACAGAGAGGCGCCGGAGTTCCGGTGCAGGGGGCACATTTTCAAAGTCGAGCCCGCCATAGCAAGCAAGGATTTCGGGAACCTTTTTCAGCAAGTGCGTTTCGTTCGTGATACGCAAAAGGAACTTTTCGGCAACCGATTTCATGCCCTCTGGAGCGACACAGGCAAGCGCATTCCCCGAAAGCAATGCAGCAAAAGCCAATTCCGCACACTCGTCCCCATCCAATGCGGAGGGATTCTCCTGCAGAACCGACTCACGGATAGCGGCCATGTTATCCAGCAGACTCCCGAGCACGTCCCAGGATCCTGCAAAAGGGACAATTTCAGGGAAATAACCGTCCAGGCCAATATCCAGGAAAGCTTTCAGGCCCATCGAGGGCTTACCCGGCTTCAACAGCCATTTCTTGAACTCCTCGAAAAGGCGCTCCACCGAAAGGTCGGCCAGCGAAAGCGTCCTGCACAAATCGACCGTCTCGGGCGCAAGCGTACACTCGAAACGGCTCGCGAACTGCACCCCGCGCAATATGCGCAAGGAATCCTCGACAAAGGCAGGGCCCACATGACGAAGCACATGCGCCTTCAAGTCTTCAATACCGCCATAAGGGTCGCAAAGAGTCAAATCGGGCAGTTCCATGCCCATCGCATTGATAGTAAAATCGCGCCGGAGCGCCGCCTCTTTAAAAGAAAGTTTCTCGTCGGTATGCACCACGAAACCGCGATGGCCGTAACCCACCTTGCTTTCGGTCCGCGGGAACGAAAAATCGAGCGACTCGCCCTTCATCGCGAGGTGAATGACCCCGAAGGCCTTCCCCACCAAGTTCGTCCGGCCATACTTCTTGAGAATCGGCACCAGTTCTTCTTGGCCGATATCGTAGACCTCGATGTCGTAATCCCGGCAGTCCCGCCCCAAAAGGGCGTCACGGACCCAGCCCCCGACCAAGAAGGCACGGCCACCCGCCTCACGAATATCGCGGACGATATGCGAAAGGCGCCCCGGAAGTTCCGGGGTGTACGTTTCGCCGGAAAGGGTCGTAATCGTGGCCATAGGATCCATTATCAATGAATGAGGATAAACTTGCCCTTCTTTTTCCCAGAAGAGTTCTTGACGATATACCAGTAAACACCAGGAGCAGCGACATTCCCTCTCTTGGACAGTCCGTTCCAATCTACAGAACCGCCCTTCGTTTCGCTCTCGTCAAAAGACCGCACCAAATGACCGGCACGATTATAGATAGAAACAATAGCGTTTGCACCGACATTGTCGATGGTGATATAGGCATGTTCACCCATGCGGAACGGGTTGGGATAGGCGATGATATCGCGTTTGACAGAATCCTTCCCGGCCTTCGAAACATCGCGCAGGTCGCTACGCTTATACATGGTAACGCCCCTCTCGTGCGAGAACCAGGCCTCGCCCAAAACAGGGTCTATAGCGATATCGAGCACTTCGTCGGAAAGCATGCCGTTCTTGGTGGTAAACTGCCTTGCGCTGAGCGTATCTTGCGTAACCCCCTTACGGGTCAGGCGGTATGCACCCTGGCCAATCGTACCGACCCAGAGATTTCCCAAGACGTCAAATTCAATAGAGGAATACTCGCTCCCGATCACACCTTTCACGACATACGGGGACTTGACCGAATCCTTGTCTGCATTCCATTCGCTCAGCCCCTTGTCCACATCCCAATACTGGAGCTGGTCTTTCGTCACAAGCCACAGGTAGCGGTTCTTCGCATCGTAGGCCATGTCAACTGGAGCATCCTTGTAAACCGAAAGAATCTCCTTGTGTTTCAAAACATCCAAGCGCCCACCGTTCTTTGCAGGATTCGTAACGCGGAAGACTTCCAAGGCACCTTCCGATTCATAAGAAGCCACCTTACGGCCAGACACCATCACTAGCCAATCCGACGAGCCTTCAATTTGCGTCGCAAGAATGGCACCGGAGAAGTCGACGTTGCCGACATTGGTTGCGCAACTGAACTCGCCATCCTTCGTCACGTAAATCAAATCGAAGCCACCCTTCGTCGACGCCGTCGTCAAGAAACCCGATGAATCCGGAGCAACAGTGGAACCTGCTGTCGCCACGAAATCTTCATGTTTACTGTCGATTCCATGGAAACATCTGTTTTTGTCATCGACCGTGCTCTTAATCAGTTTGTGGCCAAATTCGGAGAACAGATAAAATCCGCGACCCCATATATGGTAAAAGACCTTGTCTGGCGGAAGGTACGAAAGCACCTTCATCCTGTTAGACAAAGCTCCTGCGCCATTTGCCTTTCCTTCTTCGGCAAAAGCGCTATACTGCCAAGTATTGTTCTCCGTGAACGCAATCCGGCCCTCAATCGATGCCGCAACAACCCCGCCATCCGCTTTGGGACGCAGCTCATACGATCCGTCCAAGGTAAAGCCCTGTATCTCTGTATAGTCAATGAACTTTTTCTTTTTCGTGTCATAAGCAAGGACAAAATATTCACCGGCCATAAAGACATAGGTATTGCTCTTGCCTATCCAAAAAATGCGGCTGACCCCGTCGGCGTAAAGGAAATCTTCCAATAAGGGCTTTCCTTCCAGCAAAATATCCGAAGAATCTTGAACCACAGAAGTCAACTTTCCGTCTTCGTTCCATTCCCACTGGCCTTTGCGCGTGAAGGTCTTCAAGGAATCGCCCTTCCAAGCAATGGTGTGAATGGGTTCTCCTTCTTTTTCCACAATCCAGGTCTCGGGATCAACAAGGTGGATTTCGTTTTCCATGTGGTCCCAGTCGATATAACGTTTGTACAGAGTCGTCCCGACAGAGACATAGAGCGTATCTTTATGGACGCTCAACGCCTGCACCGGGGTCGCAAGCAAAGCGTTCTTACCGACTTTGTTAATCGTCAGGACTGCACGGTGGGTATGCGCATTGAAAAAGGATAGGCGGTCCTCAAACGCAAGAACAAGAAAACTCTTGTAGCCAATAGCCATGTCTTGGATAAGGCGTACAGAATTTGAAACATAGGACTTGTTAAAGACATTCCAAGTATTGTTCTCTGTGTTCCAGCCAGCAATCAGGCCATACTCGGAAATGGCATATATACCATCGTCGCATTGAGTCAACGCATAAAACGAAGACGTTTCAAGGCCGGTCACTGTCGAAAAAAGGACATCGATTTCCGGAGTGATAAAGCGGATGCCCGAAGCCGTCGCAAACAAGGCTGCGTCACCATAAACTATAGCCGAACGCACCGGGTAGGGGCGCCCGAAATTTCGCCACATGTCGGCCGCGAACGAATGCGCAACCAACGTCAGGAGCAATAAAATGGATGCAATAGACTTCACGAACAAAAATTACGAAATTTTGCCCCTGCAAAAAAAATTCCTCGAAAAAAAACACCGCATACACGCCCTATTCGGCCTAACTCATCCATGTCGGCGGGATATCGGAAATCTTCGCTGCCGCCCTCATTTTCTCCTTGGCTTTCGTCTTGGCCTTCGCCACCTTGTTGGGCGTAAGCCCGAGCGCCGCGCAAACCTCCCTAGACACAAACCCTTGGATAGAAGTAAGGTCAAGGATCCGTTTCTCCATTGGAGAAAGTACGCTCGACAGCCGGTTAATGCAACTCATGTTGACATCCTCGACTCCAAGAACATAATTCGATACGACACTCTCATCAAGATCGGCGTTGTAGACCCCCGGTTTTTCCATCAGATGCGAAAAGGGTGTTTCCCTACTCCGGCGGCGTTTCTGTTCTATATAGGTATTCATCAGCACGCTATGCGCATACGCCATAAGGGATTCAGGACTCTCAATATTGCGGACATTCTTGATAAGCCTATAGAGCGTCATCTGACAAAGATCATCTGCTTCGTTTTTCGTTTTACAAATTCTGTAGCATTCCTCTCTTACTTTTTGTACTAGAGACAATGTCATTCATTTCCCCCGATGGAGAGGGCATTTTTCCAGCTTTAACTCCCTCAAAAATGTAAACCCCATTAAAATCAAGAAACAAGAAAAATTTCACAAACACGCCGTGCATTTGTTCAAAGTTATTTTCCGTCACTATCAGATAGACGCTATTCTTTGGGAACTAAAATTCTTGGAACCGCCCTGATTCGTAGTCCATATATCAATCGCGATTAGCAAATTTTTATATTTTCTAATGCGCACGCATCCCACGCGCAAAATATATGAAAAAAATTATGATTTTGACGAATAATATATTTTTACGCAGGCCAAAATTGCATATTTGGAATCTTTTGGCCGTTTGCCTTTTTTTATTTAACATTTGCAATGCCGAAGAATTCAACATGAACAACATGCCCCCTCCGGACATGTCCATGGACTACTCCGCAGGCAAGTTGCAAAAGGGTTCCAGCGTCACGGTATGGATTACCATCCCCGACAATTGGCACGTGAACGCGAACATCGCCGCCGACGAATTCCTCAAACCCTCTTCCATCGAAATCGCAGCGCTCGGCGTCCACTTCGGCGAACCCAAATGGCCCGAACCCATCAAGGAATACAGCGAGGCGCTCGACCTCGAAAACCTCGTGTTCAAAGGCGAGTTCAAAGTCGTCCTCCCCGTAGATAGCGTCGAAGCCGATTACGACACGCTCACCACCAACGTAACCTTCCACTACCAGGCCTGCGACAATTCCATCTGCCTCGCACCTGCGAAAAAGACAATCAAGATGGGCGAACTCGGGTTGAACAGCCGCCAAGGCAGTTCCTTAAAAAAAAACGAAAATGAGATAGGGACGGTACCGCAAGATAGCGCCCCTGCCGGGATTCTCGCGCTCCTCCTGTTCGCCTTTATCGGCGGAATCATCCTGAACCTGATGCCGTGCGTGTTGCCGGTGCTCTCGCTCAAACTTTTCAGTCTCATCAAGCAGGCGGGCGAAAGCCGCGGACGGCTCCTCGCCTTGGGAGGAGCCACGACGGCGGGCATCCTCGCAAGCTTCTGGGTCCTCGCCGCCGTCGTCGCCGCCGTCAAAGCCGGCGGCGGGTCCGCGGGTTGGGGCATGCAGTTCCAGAGCGCAGGCTTCATCGCCTTCATGACCGTCATTCTGACCGCATTCGCCATGAGCTTCTTCGGCGTGTTCGAAATTTGGCTCCCGTGGAATGCCACTACCAAAATGGACGCTGCTGGCCACAAGCACGGGCTTGCCGGAGCCTTCTTCACCGGAGCACTGCTCGTCCTCTTGAGCACTCCGTGTTCTGCTCCCTTCCTCGGCACTGCCATGGGTTTCGCCTTCACGCAGAGCACCTCGGTGCTGTTCCTCTTCTTTACCGCCGCCGGGTTCGGACTTGCCCTCCCCTATATTTTGGTGAGCGCTTTCCCCAAAGTTCTCAAGGTCTTCCCCAAGCCGGGCGCCTGGATGGTCCGCCTGCAAAAAATCATGGGCGTCTTGCTGCTCGCGAGCGTCGCATGGCTCTTCTGGATTGTGAATGAACAAGCCGGGCTCTCCGGCGTCGGGATATTCGCCATCATCGCCGTCGTAAGCATCGCTTGTAGCGTGCTGCTCGGCAAGTTCGCGCCGCCAGGGACCGCGTTCACCCACGAAGTCGCAGGCATTGCCCTCGCCGTCATTGCGCTGTTCTCGATATGGTTCGGGATTGTCGCCCCCGAATACGAACGGGCGGCCACCGAAAAATTCAACGCCCGCCTCCAGGAACAGATGACCGAAGACGGATGGTTCCGCTACACCCCCAAACTGATTGAAGATTTCGCGAAAGCGAAGCGCACCGTATTCATCGACGTGACCGCCGACTGGTGCCTCACTTGCAAGGCGAACGAAGCCGCCGTGCTGAGTGGAGAAAGCTTCCGCCGCGCCATGGACAGCCTGAACGTCGCCCTTGTCAAAGCCGACTGGACACGCGAAACACCCGAAGTGAACGCGCTGCTCCAGAGCATGCAAAAATCAGGCGTGCCCGCCTACGCCATCTACCCCGAAGGGGATGCCACAAGGCAAATCGTGCTGCCGGAATTGCTGACCGCCGCCGGAATTGTGGAGTTAGTAGGAAGTAGGAAGTAGACAGTAAGCAGTGGTTAGGGAAATAGACGAGAGATAAAGTAGACAGTAGGAAGTGGTAATCCCTGGGTTTGACTTTTTACTGCTTACTAATCATCTGACTCCTCATACCTCAGAGTGCGAAGCACGACCTCATAGCTCGGGCCTGGAGCCTCGAGCCTACCTCTTCCCTTCGCGTTTGTAGCGGTCGATGCATTCCTGATAGAAGTCGTATGTCTGCTTGGCAATGGACTTCCAGCTGAACACGTCGATGGCACGATTGCGGCTCACCTCGCCCATCTTCTTCGCGAGTTCCGGGTTTCCAAGGACCTTGTTTAGCTTATTCGCAAAGTCGGTCTGGAAGGCCTTCGGATCCGCCGGTTCAAAATCCGTCTCGGACTTCGCCTTGAGCGGTACCAGGAACCCAGTCTCGCCATCCACGATAATTTCGGGGATACCGCCCACTGCAGAGCCCACCACCGGAGTGCCACAGCTCATCGCCTCGAGGTTGATGATGCCGAACGGTTCGTAGAGGGACGGCGTCGCGAACACAGTCGCATGGCTGTACAGCACGCGCAGTTCCGTATGCGGAACAGGCTCCTGGATCCACACGACTCCATCGCGGGTCTTCTGAACTTCTTCAATGAGCGACTTGCATTCGTCAGCAAGTTCAATCGTATCGGGTGCGCCCGCACAGAGCACCACCTGGGCACTCTTGTCGATTTGCGGAATCGCCTGGATAAGCTGGCTGATTCCCTTCTGGCGCGTAATGCGGCCCACGAACAGCACATACGGGCGCTTCGGGTCCACGCCCCACTTGGCAAGGATGCTTTCGTCGAACGTCGGCGCATAAAAATCCGGATCAATACCGTTGTAAATCACCTTCACGCGGTCTTCGGGGACGCCGTAAAGTTTCATCACGTCGCGCTTCATGCCCTGGCTCACGGCAATCACGCCATCGGCAGCTTCGTAGGCAGTACGTTCAATCCAGCAACTCATGGCATACCCGCCAACGCCCAACTGCTCGGCCTTCCACGGGCGGTGCGGTTCCAACGAATGCGTCGTGAGGATAAGCGGGCACTGCAAAAGGCGGCTTGCGAGCACTCCACCAAAATGGCTATACCATGTATGACAATGTATCACATCTATGTCTTTGAGCGATGCTGCCCACTGGAGGTTGATATCGAGCGGCTTGAAAATCTTTTGGAAATGGTCGTCTTCAGGATTCAGCCCCAGCTTGCGCGTAAAGCCCAAAGCGCGGATATTGTCTTCGTCTTCGTCCTGGTCGCCAAAACAGCGCGCCTCGACATGGCAAAGTTTCGAAAGCTCCTGCGTGAGGAACTTGACGTGAATACCTGCACCGCCATAAATTTCCGGCGGAAACTCGTTAGTAAGAATAGCTGCGTTCATGCAATAAAGCTCCGATTACGCCATTAAGATAGCTTTGTTTTTTGCATCATGCAACAAGAAAAATACCTTTTCCGTTTTTATGGCCATCCAGATGACGGAGGTCACTTGATTCGTACGCCATCTGCGCGATAAAGCCCTTCTGCATTGCGAATAATCACATTATTGCGCACCCTCTGTACAAAGGGGGCGTTTTGCTTTTGGGTTGCACTCGGGAGAGCACGCGGGATAGCAGACGATTTGACACTGTTATCCACAATAAAACTTCCGATATAGATACCTTCATCCGGAATCTTCACCTTATTTGCAAAATGAATATTGTCCGAGCAATGAACATCTCCACAAATCTTCAAATACGCGCTCATTGAGCCTTCATAGCCGTCTATCTTCCTTTCGATTACAATTTCGTTGTTGCCGTCAAAGGTCATCACCGTATCGGCGCCCTTGATTTCAATTTTACGGCTATGCACGTTCCTGAAGTCAATGGAATCCGGAAGCGGAACATTATAGCTATGCAAATCAATGGCATTCTCTCCCTCGCGAACTTTAAGACGTCCTATGTGTATTTCGAGCGAAGCCTTCACCTCTCGCGTCAGGTTTCCAAAACCCACATTCTGGATGCGCAGTTTCGCGCGTAAAATTCCATCATCCCCCACCGTATCGCTCAACCACGATTCGCGCAGCACAAAGCGATAACCCAGGTGGTCGTTGATGTACTTGAATCCCGAAAGCGAATCGACTCGCGCCGGGTCGTAGTCGAAATCCTTCTGCGTGAAGGGCGTCTTTTTCCAGCTTTCAATCAGGTTGTTGTTCCACTGAATGTTCAGGTAGCTCGTATGCGTGCGGAAGCCCTCGTAAGCGAGGAATTCCGGCGTGTTGATGACCTGGTAATTTTCTGCCGTCGTGAGCGCCTCGCCACCGTAAGGCGTATTGATGCTGTACTTCTCGAGCCAAGCCACCCCTTCTTCGCGGCAGATGGATGTCGCACAGTCAGCACCCCACGTACCGTAATCGTACTGCGTTCCCAGATAGCCGTCGTTGAACATTCCCACGCGGTACATGGTGTCGCCCTTCGCCTTCGCGATTTCGGCAAACTTCTCGCCGTCGATATGGAAATCCACACCCCAATCGTCAAAGCCCAAGACCTTCGCTGAATAGTTTCCCGTGCGGGTCAAGATTTTCAGTTCCGGCGGCGTGCTACGCAGCATCAAGTTTGTCGCCTCGGCAATACGGTCGTAAGTGATATTCGTATCGCTGTGCATCTCGCCATAGGCGCCGTGCATCCCCATCTCTAGCGCCACAATCACATCGGTGTTTTTCGAAAGTACGGGAGCGAGTTGCTTCACATGCTTCAGCACCCACTCATGATCCGGAGTCACGTTACTGCGCCCGTTGTACCACGGGTCGTAACAGATGCGCACAATCACGTGCCCGTTATTCTTGCGGATATTGTCAAAAGTCTGCTGCAATACATTCAGAGCATCTTCGGTCAGGTCCTGGTCCTTGCCGCGAATCGTGTCCCCGCTCGCTGAATCAATGCCTAGCCAAGCGTGACTGCTGAATTCCGAAATTTCCGCACGCAAGTGTAACAGCCTGCCAGACGGCTTTTCAATCGGCTTGCCTCCCGAAGGCTTGAGGTGCAGTACCTGCGGCGTATAGAACCCGCGGTCATAATTGCCGAGCGTCGCCATCGCATCGGTCGTATCGACATTCTGTTTCACGAGGCCTGCCGCAAAAAGCGGAGCCTGCAAGAGCGCGACAACGACTAAAAACAAAAAACGGATATGGATTCTAGCCATATCCGCAATATATATTTTTTATGAGCCGTGAGCTGTGAGCGATGAGCTGTGAGCTATGAGGCTCGGGGCACGAGGCACGAGCTATGAGCAGTGAGCAATGAGCAATGAGTATTCGAGAGACTAGAGAATACCTTTGACCACTTAGTGCTTTAGCACTTATGTGGGC
>NZ_CAMZCS010000053.1 GCF_947305105.1 uncultured Fibrobacter sp.
GTCAATATAAGACGGCGAAGCCGTGATATTTCTCCCTAGCCCCTAGATTCTAACCCCTAATCACTTCCTACTGTCTACTTCCTACTCCCTCACTCCACCTTACGGCCTTTTTCGATAGCGTCAGCGAGGCTCATGCCTGTAAATTCCTGGGCACTGAACCAGCGGCCGCTCTTCTTGTCGTCAAGCAGGACGGACACCATGGAACCCGGTATCACGGTTTCGGGAGCGTTGGGTGCATTCGGGCCACCGAGATCGGTGCGGAGCCAACCTGGGTCCATCACGTTCATCATCACGTCGGTGCCGTTCAGCTTGCAGGCGAAATCTTTCACGAACTTGGTGAGGGCAGCCTTCGCACAGGCGTAGCCCATCAGCTCAGGTTCGTTGGCGATGCCGCTCGTAGTGAGCTGCATACGGCCAAAGCCGCGCTTGATCATGCCCGGCAAAAAGTGGTAGGCAATCTTCACGGGGGCGTAGAAGTTCACGGCCATCGCATGGTGGAAATCTTCCATGGTGTTGGTGAGGTAGTCGGTAAAGTAATGGCTCATGAGGCCCGCGTTGTTGAACACGAGGTCCACCTGCACGCCCCAGCTGTCGATTTCAGCGAGGGCAGCATCGATTTCGGTTTCGTTTTCGAGGTTGCAGCCCACGGCACGCGCTTCGACACCGTATTTCTTGATTTCGGCAAGTACCGGTTCGGCATGGGCCTTGTCGCGCCCCTGCACGATGATGTTCGCTCCGAGTTTCGCCATCTCTATGGCGGTGAGACGGCCTACCCCACGGCAGCCACCAGTAACCAAGGTCCATTTGCCCTTAACGTCAATCATCTTGTTCCCTTTGTGCCCGGCACCTTTAAAAATTTCAAACAACCTCCAAAATCATTCCGGAGGCCGGTTTTAAAAATAGACAAAATGGAATGCTCGGAGGCAAAAAACGGGCACACTTCTGGTTACTCCGGGAAACACCCAGAACAAGGGCCAGCTAATTTAATGTTAAAGGGATTCCCGAATCCGTTCTGCAAGGCGGATTCCAAGCGCACGGGCATTCTGGAGCCGCCTTTCAAGCGATTCTCCGTCAAAACCGGAGGCAGATTCCGCAGCGGCGCGAATTAGGCGCTGGCTTCCCTCGTCCCAATAAATTCCGCGAATTTTCAAGGTGCGGCTACCGTCCGCAAATTCTGCGAAACTGGCCACGGGGAACTGGCACCCGGCATTGAGGGCCTTCAAGTACGCCATCTCGGCAACGGCGATACAGTTGGTGTCCGCGTCGTTCACACGGGAAAGGATGCCGGCAAGAGATTGCTTCGGGCTATCGCCGCAGTGACCGACGGAACTCAGCGTCTCTATCGCAAGGATGCCCTGGCCCGATGCGGGGAGCATTTGTTCGGTGCTAAAGTATTCCGTCACCTGGCCTTCAAGCCCCATGCGTTTGAGACCGGCGGCGGCAAGCACCACGCCATCCAATTCCTCGAGCTTCGAGAGGCGCGTCTGGATGTTCCCGCGAATGGGCACGTATTCCAAATCCGGACGGAGCGATTTCAACTGCACCACACGGCGGATGCTCCCTGTACCGATGCGCGAGCCAGACGGCAAGTCCATGAATTTGAGGCCATCCACCCCCCCACAGGCAATAAAGGCATCACGAGGGTCTTCGCGCTGGAGGACTGCGGCCAGTTTGAATTCCGGCATGACTTCGGCGGGCATGTCCTTGAGGCTATGCACCGCAATATCGGCGCGACCTTCGAGCAGGGCGACTTCAAGTTCCTTGATGAACACGCCCTTGCCGCCAAAACTCGCCAGCGACTTGTCAAGACGGCGGTCGCCCTCGGTCGTCATCGGCACGAGTTCGTATGCAAGGCCCGGATTGGCCGACACGATGGCTTCGGCAACCAGAGTCGTCTGGGCCTGGGCCAAGGCACTTTTGCGGGTGGCAATACGGAGAAGTTCAGCCATTACTTACCTCCGCGCAGGCACTTGAGGTATGTCCGCACGTCATCGAGCGGATTGCATTCCTTTACCTTGTACAAATACTCGTTCACCATCTTCTTGGCGAAACGCACATACATCATCTGGATGCGGCTGCGGTCGACTTCCGACACCTCGGGCAACGAGCGCAACAGCTTTTCGCATTCCATGTCAGCCGTCTGCACCGTTTTTTCGGCAAGCAGGTGAATCTCCTTAGCAATGTCGTCCATGCGGTACCACTGCAAAAATTCGTCCAGGCCTTCCTTCAAAATTTTCTGCGCGGCTTCCAGTTCGACCATGCGCAAGCGACGGTTCTCGGAGACAATCTTTTCGAGGTCATCGACGCACACGTACTGCACGCCGGGGAGTTCGCCGATGGAGGCCTCGGCATTGCGCGGGCTACCGAGGTCAATGACAAGGCGCGCTCTGCCCCCCGCCTTCTCAAATTCATTCTTCGTGACAATCGGTTCCTGGCATGCGCTGCACAAAATCACCACATCGCACTGGCCAAGCACCTGGTAACGGTCTTCGAACTTGACGGGAGTCAGCACGTCAGCAAATTTTTGGGCATTCGCGAACGTCCTGCTGCTCGCAAAAATCTTCGTCGTATTTTCCTGCACGTACTTGAGCATGAGCGATCCCATCTCGCCCAAGCCCACGATATACACCGTGCGATTTTCGAGGTCATCGAAGGAATGCTGCACCTGCTTCATCGCCAAGAACGGAATGTTGCAGCTGAGTTTGCTCAGGTTAGTTTCCGTCTTGATGCGCTTGGTCGTATGGATAGCGCCCTGGAACAACTTGTTGAGGCTGTTGCCCGTCGCCCCGAACTTGAGAGCGGTCTCGTAAGCGCGGCCAATCTGGTGCAGAATTTGGTCTTCGCCCATCGCCACGGAATCAAGCCCCGCACACACGTTCATCACATGGTGGGCAACTTCGTCTCCCGACTTGAAATAGAAAAACTTCGCAAAATCTTCGTAGCTTTGGCGGGCCAGGTCGCACACGTAACGTACAATTTCCGCCTCGCCAATATCGCGGTCCGACGCCACATAGACCTCGGTGCGGTTGCAAGTCGCCAAAATCAGGAGTTCGTCAAAAGGAGAATGGGCAAGCGCTTCCGATTTCACATCCATCGGGATGTAGAACTTCTCGCGGACTGCAATTTCGGCCACCTTGTGGCTCATACCTGCCATGTAAATCTTGCGCATGTTCCAAAATTAGAAAATTAGAGATTGCCTTCAATCCAGTCGTAGCGTTCCTTCATCCACCGGACCATAGATTCAACAGCCTCGTCATAGGAATCGTACGGAGCCTTGAGCGCCCAGTTCTCGGTATTGCCTATAATCGGCCACCGTTTGTATTCGTTCTTGAGGGCCCGTTCTATGATTGTGCGATACACAGGTACACTGTCTATCAGGGCCCGGAACTTTTCTTTATTTTCATTCCAATAGTTCGCCATCTGGTTCCTCACCCCAGGGACCCAAAAGATTTTCGCATTCCAACTGTAACTGCGGATATACCACTCCGACGAGGGCATCACGTCTTCGCGGGATTCATTGCCAAAGGCCAAGTCAAAATCCCAAAGCGGGCCAAAACGGATCGGCCCATCTTTTTCCCAAGTCATGAATATGCTCCGCGAAAAATTGCCATCCTCGTTCTTGGAAAATTCCTGGACCCAGTAATAAAGCGCATAAGACTCCATGTCTACCCACTCGGTAATGTCGGAAGTCGTCCAACCGGAATTGGAAAGATACCGTTCAAAAGCATTCAAGTGGTCTAGCAATAAAGACTGGGAGTATTCAGATGCTTCATGGGGTGACCGGATGTGGAAAATGTTATTTTCATTCGTTACAATGTAAGGATCGTCATATTTCGTGTCGCCTTCTTTTTCGAAAAAGAAGCTGGAATCGTTCTGTGGAATATTGACGCGTTCTTTTGCCACCTTGACCGACTCCGTGAGGAGGTAAAGGCCCTTGTATTCTCGATTCAGGTAAAGCTCCACATAGCAGGCCCTCGGAGTATAGCTTGCCCCCAACCATTCCGATAGCCGAAACGCCATGTAATTTCTCAAATGCGTCTTGTCGCCAAAGTTTCCGACAAGGACCCAGTCTCTGCTCTTGGGCATCCCGAATAAAGACACTTTGTCCACAAATTCAAGTTTCATCCCGTACTTGGGCATTTTAAAGCTGGAATTCCCACGACCATGGACATTCAAGGCCAAAACTTCACTTTCTGGCTGGCGCTCGCCATAAATCTGGAAATAGGAGCGGTGTTCCGTTTCTCTATCACGGATGCGGGCAAAGTCTTCTGTTTCAATGACAAGCCTCGGCAACCCTGCATAAGGGTATTCCGAATCGTCGAGCGGTAAATAATCAGGATGTTTTTCCGTCTCCTCCCAATAACATCCCCCTAAAACGAAGGATGCGCACAATAGCAAAAAAGGGATGAGCCTTGTCAATTCCATAAATCGGAAACAAAATACAAAAGTTTTTTGCTCACGCTTTTTATATTTTGGCATCATGTTCAAGTTCAGCAGTTGTTTTCTCGCCTTATGCCCCATTATCGTCTGGGCCACAGAAACACTGCACCCAATCTACCCACCGGCAACAACTTTTTCCACCGCAGGTATTTTCGAACTGATCGACGACATCTACAGCGTAGACGCTACAGCCGCGTTCGAATTCGCTCCATTCGAATGGGCGAGCATCTATGTTGACGGATCATTCCGCTTCATGAGCTACAGCTACGAGATGTCGGTTAAAGGCTACGAGCACAATTACTGCAACTTGCACGTCAATGGATTCAACGAAACATATCTGGGAACAAAAATCCTTCCCTTGAACAACTTCGGTCTGGACATCAACTGGAGATTTCCGCCTGGCGAAGGTTCGCAAAAATACCGATTCCACAGGCTGAACCTGGAGCCATTCGCCCTATTAAAAATTTCAGACCACCTGCTCGGTGGTCTCGCGCTACGCTACAACACATTCCTCGAAGATGCGAACTATAAACCCGGCGACGAAATCGGGGCAAAGGCTTCACTCATTTTTAAATTCCTATGGGTTGATCACATGCAAACCGGTTGGACACTCGAGAATACGTTCCTTTATCAAAAGAGAATCCAGGAATCCGAAAACAGGAATCTCGACAAACCATACCAAGGCATGAAGGACAAATACCAAGGAATCAGATTGCACTTGGACTTGACCCGCCATTTCGAATTGTTCGAAAAGAAGGTCGGATTCGGCATCGATTATCAAATTAACGAAGGCACCCTGTTCGGATTCGAAACCGGCCATCGAGTCGGCCTCCACTTGAAACTCGGTGCAGTACCGTAAAAAAAAATATACTATATTTTGTTTATCTCAAATACATTAGGAGATAAACATGAAATCCTTACTTTCTATCGTTCTCGTCGTTGCAACGGCTTTCGCACTTTCCGCCTGCTCTAACTACAGCAAGCGCAATTACACAGAAGTTCCTCTCAGCGAAGGAGAAGAAATCGTTCCGTTCAATGAATTCTGCTACTTCGAAACTGAACCGCAAGGCGCAGCATTCAAGATTGTCAAAAAGAAAACGGTTGTAGCCGGCAATGTCTACGGTTCCCCCGACGCCCTGCTTCCCAAGCTTGAAGAAAAAGTCAAGACTCAGGGAGGAAACTCTATTGCCAACTTCAACGCCTCCCAGCGTTTCGGTTTCTGGCCCTGGCGCGCAATCAGGCCGATTGTCAGCGGTGACGCAATCCAGATTATGAACGCACATGGCAAGAGCTGTGCCGAACTTGGCGGACACACCCGCTAAACAATCGGCAGAACCCAAATCTTACCGAATCCATGAATTCGACCCCCGCATCCCATGCGGGGATTTTTTTATGCGAAATAGCGGAAACTTGTCTTTTTGAGTTCTTTGACAGAATGGAGCACAACGTAGTCCGGATTGCCTAGCTCACGAACACATTCTTCGACAAAGGCAGCGAGTTCCTCGGAAGACTGCGCATGAATCATCGCATACAGGTTATACGGAAAGCCCTCGAACACCGGCCGTTCGTAGCAATGCGAAACAAAAGACTTTTGTGCCAAAGCGTTCCCTCTCTCGTCTTTCGTTTCTCGTCTCTCGTCTAAACCAAAACAAACCATCGCATTATACGCAAAGCCCGCTTCCTGGTGCCGGAGGATAGCCCCAAAGCGGCGCATTCTTTTTTTGGCGAGATCGTCGCGAAGTTCTTCGATAGAAACACTCCAGTCCTTGAAAGGCGTAAGCGTATGCGGGATATCATCGCAAGCGATGCTGATGCGGGCGCGGTCATCTGTAGACAGTTCTCGGGCACGAGATTGCTTCGCTTCATTGCATTCCGCTCGCAATGACAAATCAGGGTTACACACATCGCTCAAGATAGCGCCACTGTCTACTGGCGCGCCAGCGCCCCTCATTACCGTATTTATCTTGAACTTCTTTGTCGCGGAAAGGATATGCACGTCGTGCAGGTCCGTACTTGCGCAAAGCCCGTCCACGATTTTGCGGATTTCGCCTTCGGACTGTGCAATGACCGTGAACCACACATTGTATTCATGAGAGCGAACGTAATTGTGCGTGATGGCCGAGATTTCGTTGATCGCGGCGGTGAACTTGTCAATGTCGGTAACCTTGCCCGCACAGAGGCGCGAAATAAAGCCGAGCGCCTTGGAATCGTACACTCCGCCGATGCGACGGATAACACCAGACTTGCGCAGGTTTTCGACAGCCTCGAAAACTTGCTGTTCCGTGACGGGGCCATCCTCTGTGCTGAACTTGTCTGCAAGCACCTGGTAGGGGCGCTCTTCCAGCGGGAAAGCGTCCTGAATAATCGCTAGGAGATTCTGTTCAAGTTCCCTAACCACTAATCACCAACCACTAACCACTGATTATTTCTTCATCCGTCAAATAACACGCCGGATCCTGTTCCCAGAAGTCGCCGGTAACGGCCTCGGCGCGGGTACGGAAGTTGCCGTTGCACAGGTTCAGGTAGGCACACTTGGGGCAGCGTCCCTTCAAAATCGGCTTGCGGTTCTTGAGGCCAGCCATGATCGGGTTGCTTTCATCGCTCCAGATTTCGCCGAAGTTGCGCTCGCGCACGTTGCCGAGCGTGATGTACTGCGTGAACTGGTCGGGGTGAACGTTACCGATGCTGTCGATGTTACCGAAAGCCATGCCGCTGCGGTTGCCGCCATTACGCTGGATGAGTTCGAGCACCTTTTCAGCACGGGCGGGGTCTTCGCGCTTCATGCGCAAGTACAGGTAGACGGCGTCGGCATGGTTGTCGACGGTCAGGATTTCCTTGTCGATGCCGCGCTTCTTGAAATCGAGCGTACGGTCGATAATCAGGTCCATCGCCTTGCGGCTTTCTTCGTGGTTCAAGTCATTTTCGACCATCGCGGAGCCACGCCCGCTGTAAACCAAATGATAAAAGCAAACACGGTCGATATTCTCGCTTTCGAGCAAATCGAAAATCGCATTCAAGTCCTGCACATTGTAGCGCGTAATCGTGAAGCGGAGCCCCACCTTCTGGCCCGTCGCCACGCAGTTGCGGATACCACGGAGCGCAAGCCTGTAGGCGCCCTCCTTGCCACGGAACTTGTCGTGAGTCGCTTCGCAACCATCCAGGCTGATGCCCACATAACCCACGCCCATGTCCTTGAGTTTTTGGGCGACATCGGGCGTAATGCAGGTTCCGTTCGTACTGATAGTCGGGCGGATGCCCTTGCTTGCCGCATAGTTCGCGAGTTCGAAAAAATCAGGGCGCAAAAGCGGTTCACCACCGCTGAACAAGATAACCGGAACTTTAAAATCAGCAAGTTGATCGATGAGAGCCAAGCCTTCTTCGTGCGAAAGTTCGTTCTGGTACTTGATGGCTTCGGAACGGGCATAGCAGTGTACACAGCTCAAATTGCAGGTCTTGGTGCAGTTCCACACCACTACGGGGCCACGGCCCGGCGCCACACCGTTCTTGCATTCATGCGCCTTAGGTTCGTAGCGCAGTTGGTCGCCGTAATTCGGCGAATCCATCAAAAGCTTGGTAATGCTAATCATGGGCACAAATTTAGAAATTTACAACAAAAAAACGCCCCACTCACATGGGACGTTTTCAAATTCAGAAGTATAAGCAGCTTTACTTTTCAGCAGCGAATTTCTTGGACGCGGCCTTGACCTTGGGGTCGGACATGGCGTCCTTGATCTTCTGCTTGATGCCGTCTTCGATGGACTTTTTAAGCTTGGCTGCGAGGTTGGGGAAACGTTCTTCCAGGGAATCGCTAAAGATGGCCGGCTTCTTGGCAGCGAGGGCGCCGCCCTTGCGCTTGGCGTTGGCGGGGCGCTTCTTCTTGGCCGGGGCCTTCTTCTCTTGAGATTTTTCTGTAGATTTCGGTTCCTGAGGCTTGACTTCTTCTGTGGTTTTGACTTCTGTTTCTTCTGCCATAATATACCTCTTGGAAAATGATTAATAGACGCGCGCAAAGATAGTAATTTTTGCAAAAATTATCAAGTGAGGGCACCCTAGCCCCCAGATCCTAGCCCCTATTCTCCAACCAATGGGCAAGGACGGTGATATCGGCGGGGCGGACGCCGGGGATGCGGCTAGCCTGCCCCAGCGTGAGCGGCTTGTGGGCGTTCAGGCGCTGGCGGCTCTCGATGCTGATGGCGGTCACCTGCATAAAATCCATGTCGGCGGGAAGCCGGACCGACTCCATCTTCTTCTGCTCGACAATTTCCCTTTCCTGGCGGTCGAAGAAACCCGCGTAGAGTTCCTGGGCGTACATGTACCACTGGTCGCGGCGGGTGAGCTGCATATCGGGCAGAGCCACTTTGAAGAAGGCCTCGGGGTCAATGCCGGGGCGGCGGAACACGTTAATCCAGCGGGTGCGCTCCATCGCGAGGGCTTGGCCACCCGCGGCGAGGATTTCGTTTGCCAGCTCGGGCGTGGCCGACTCGTCCACCATACGGGAATGAGCCACATCCATCAGTTCACGGCGGCGCTTCCAGTCGGCGTAGTCATCATCCGAAATCATGCCGATTTCGTGAGCACGTTCCTTGAGGCGCATCTCGGCGTTGTCGCTACGCAAGAAAAGGCGGTATTCGGCGCGGCTCGTGAACATCCTGTAAGGCTCGTCGAGCAGGATGTTCGAGAGGTCGTCCGCCATTACCCCCAGGTAACTGTCGGAACGGCCTAAAATAAAGGGGCCCTCCCCCTTTATTTTCAGAGCCGCATTGATGCCAGCCAGCAATCCCTGGCCCGCAGCTTCTTCGTAGCCGCTCGTGCCGCAGACCTGGCCCGCAAAGTAGAGCCCCGGAACCTTCTTGCACTCGAAGGTCGGGTAAAGTTGCGTCGCGTCGACGGAGTCGTATTCCACCGCATAGCCGATTTGCAACACGCGGGCGCGCGTAAGCCCAGGAATCGTGTGGATGGCGGCGAGCTGGATGTCGGCAGGCAGGCTCGAACTGAACCCGTTGATGTACACGCGACCGATGTCCGCCTGTTCCGGTTCCAGGAACAGCTGGTGCCCGTCGCGGTCGCCAAAGCGGTTAATCTTGTCTTCGATGCTCGGGCAGTAACGCGGCCCCTTGCCGTGGATGCGCCCGCTGAACATGGGGCTGTCCTTGAAGCCGCTGCGCAAAATGTCGTGCGTCTTGACGTTCGTGCGCGTAATCCAACAGACGCAGTCGTTGCGAACAAACTTGCTTGCCGGGTCGCCCCAGAAATAATCGGCGGCGCGTCCGGGGACAGTCTCCGCCAAGTGGCGGTCGCTCATCGGCCAGGGCACATCGTCGCCGTGCTGCACGTCGCATTCGTCAAAATCGATTGAATCGGGATCCAGCCTACTCGGGGTGCCCGTTTTGAGGCGGCGCAGCGCAATCCCTTCGCGGGCGATACATTCCGACAACTTATCTGCACTCGGTTCCCCCACGCGCCCACCGATGCTCGTCTCAAGCCCGGTGAACATCTTGGATGCCAAGAATGTTCCGCTCGTTATCACGAGCGCGCGCGTGATATAGCGGTCGCCGTTCAGCAGAGTCAGTTCCAGGCGCCCGTCCGGCATACGTTCGAACGCGGCGAGTTCTCCCTGGACAACAGAAAGACCCGGCAAATTCGTAATCACTTCGCGGGCAATTTCGCTGTAATACTTCATGTCGCACTGAGCACGCGGGCCCCACACAGCAGGGCCCTTGCTCATGTTGAGCATGCGGAACTGGATGCCCGCCTTGTCGGTCAAAAGCCCCATCAGGCCGCCGAGGGCGTCAATGTCGCGCACAATCTGGCCCTTGGCCACACCGCCTACGGCTGGGTTACAACTCATACGCCCGATGGCATTAATATCCATCGTGAACATGGCGGTCTTTACGCCCAATTTCCAGGCGGCGTGCGTCGCCTCGATGCCAGCATGGCCGCCACCGATGACAACAACGTCATATTCCGCTAATATCATGATTCACCGAATCAACTTACAATGCAAAAAAAGGCACACCGATGGTGTGCCCGAACGAATGATTACTTAGTAACAGGAGCGGCAGGCTTGGTCGTATCGGCCTGGGCCGGAGCCTCCAGTTTCCATTCCACCGGCTTGCCGCCGAGGAGAGCCTTGATGTCGGCCTTGATCTGGTCCTTTTCTCTTTCGATAGAACCATAGAGTTTGTAGGAGCCATCCGGGTTCACGAGGTAAATCTTGGGAACATAACCATCGCTGTAGAGTTCACCGAACTGGCGGTGTTCGTCCCAGCCGACCTTGATATTATCGTTCCACTTGAGATCGTCAATGAACGTACGGATGCCACGCTTCGGGTTTCCACCAGAGGCGACAGCGAGCGTCGTGAGTCCGTCCTTCGCAAATTCGTCGGCAATTTCAAGAATCACCGGAGCGGCATGGCGGCAATGCGGGCAAGTCGTGGAGAAATAGAACACGAACAGCGGCCTGTTGGAATATTCGCCGAAAGTTTCACCGGAATAGCTGATACCGGTCACCTTCACGGCGGGGTTCATCTTGGCAGGCATACCATTCACAAGGGTGTCGCCACGGAGGCTGGCCACTTCGGCCTTGAGCTTTTCCTCTTCTTCGCGCTGCTTCTTGACTGCTTCTTCACGGAGGGAATCCATCTTGGCCCTGTAACGGGTTCCAATAGAATCCAGGGACTCCTTGGACAACTGGAGATTGAAAGTAGTATCCAAAGCCTTCTTAGCACCATCGAGGATACCCATTTCAAAATATGCCGTTTCGAACTCAGTATTGAACTGGTTTCCGATATTGCCAAAGTTGCTCCCGAGTTGCATACCGACCAAGTAGGAGAACTTGACGTTCATCGAGGAATTAGCTTCGATCTTGACCGGAAGCGTTACACCTTCGTCGGCGGCTTTGATCGGAAGCGTTCTTTGGACAGAATCCGAATACGCCATAATGCCCATACGGTCACGGGTGGCAATCGTTACGCTATCGGGCCTTGTCGCTTCGTAACGTTCACGGGCAATTGCTGCATAGTGCGAATTGATAATCCCGATTGTATCCGGTTCCAACTGGACCTTGAAAGCCGTGTCCTTCGAAGCCTTGACCATGTCGCGAGCACCCTGAATCAGGGCGTTCTGGTTCACATATTCGCCCATCTGGCGAGCGAGGGAACCAAAAGCATGTTCACCCATCTGGGTACCCAGCATATAGGCAAACTTTTGGTCATCCGTAGAATTGGGGGTAATAGCAGCGGGAGCCTGCTTTTCCTGGTTACAAGCAACAAGGGCAAGTACACAAGCTCCGTAGACAAAAATTTTAGACTTCATTTTAGACTCCTAAGAATCGTTTTTGTAAAAAGACGCAAGGTCTCTTTTCGCGTTGTCAAAAATAACAAATTCGTTAAATACACGATTATAACCACTGAAATTTTCCCTTTAAATACCTCAAATATTTCTATTTTTTCGCCGTATTCAAAAAGCCCGTAGGGCACCAGAAGGATTAAAAATGAAACTCTCCAAGTATTTTTACGTGACGCTCCGCGAAACGCCGAGCGACGCCACCATGCCCTCCCACATCTTCCTCATGCGCGGCGGTTACATCAAGCCCGTTTCTACCGGTATCTACTCCATGATGCCGATGGGCTTCCGCGTGATCCAGAAGATTGTAAACATCATCCGCGAAGAAATGAACAAGATTG
>NZ_CAMZCS010000054.1 GCF_947305105.1 uncultured Fibrobacter sp.
CAGAAGGCTTTTACGGAACTACCGGCGTAGCCGGTAGTTTTCTTTATACAAAAAACCCAGCCCTAAAGGGCTGGGTTAATTTCGCTTGGGTTTTCCCGAATTCGCCGATTAAGCTTCTTCGTCGGAAAGTTCCGGAGCCTTCTTGATCACGTTGCGGCGGCCATAGCGCACCTTCGTCGGATCAAATGTGGTTTCCACGGCTTCGACCTGAGTTTCCGCAGGAGCGGCAACAGGGGCGACCTCGGCAACAGGAGCGGCCGGAGTTTCGACCGGGATACGCGGAGCAAGCGGACGACGTTCCGTCTGGACTTCGGCGGCAGCGGGAGCCTGAGCCTGGGCCTCGACAGCAGGAGCGGCCTGTTCTGCCTGAGCCACAGGAGCAGCTTCACGACGCGGACGGCCTTCACGGCGGTCACGGCGCGGGCCACGTTCCTGACGTTGTTCGTTACGGTCACGACCAGACTGGGCCTGGTTGTTCTGACCGCGATTTTCGCGATTGTCCTTATTAGGACGGTCCTTGCCACCACGATTTTCCCTGTTGTTGCGTTCACCGCGCTGGGCCATTTCTTGGGAGCTGATAGGACGGCGAGAAGCCGGCTTCAGGTTCATGTCCGGGGTGAGCTTCTTGAAAATCGGAGTACGAAGCATCGTGAGAAGCTTGTTAACCTTGGCAAGGATAACAATGCAAAGCACCACTACGACGAGCGTGCATGCGAGTGTGATTATTTCCATCTGGGCACCTCATAAAGTAAGGGTTGACCACACAGGCAGGCTGGAAAATAACCTGCAAGCGGGGTGACTGTATGTGTGTTGTTATTGGGGGCCATCTTACTAGCGCCTCCTGGGAGACTTGACGGCCATAGGGGGATGCTCCCGTAGGAGCGGGTGGGGTGATTCACGCCTTGGCAATGAATCGAACAGTCACGGGGGCAAATTTAGAATATTTATGAAAAAAAAGGTGGACAGATGTGCAAAAAAAAGCAAAAAATGGGCCTCTAAACCGCCACTCGGAGTTAAATGATAAATAAATTTTACATTTGTAAGTTGTACTAAAAAATTATTTTGTTTATATTAAGGAATGTGATGTAAGCCCCGAAACAGGGCCAAGAATTTATCTTCCAAATAAAAATCCAGGAATCTTTTCCTGGATTTTTTTTAAATTTGGCCATATGAAGAATTTTTACGTCACAACGCCTATTTACTATGTTAACGACGCCCCGCATATCGGGCACTCCTACACCACCGTCCTCGCGGACATCCTTACCCGCTTCCACAAGATTATCGGCTACCAGACCTTCTTTTTGACCGGCACGGATGAACACGGCCAGAAGGTACAGCGCGCCGCCGCCAAACGCGAAGTCTCCCCGCAGGAGCACGTGGACGAATACTACCACCGTTTCGAGGACCTGTGGAAAAAGATGGATATCGAAAACGACTTCTTTATCCGTACCACGATGCCGCAGCACAAGGCCTACGTGCAGGAATGCCTCCAGAAACTCTGGGACAAGGGCGAAATTTATTCCAAGGAATACGAAGGCTGGTACTCCGTGGGCGAGGAACGCTTCTTCGGCGAAGACGAACTCGACGAGAACAAGTGCGACCCCATCAGCCACCGCCCGGTGGAATGGCTCAAGGAAAAGAACTACTTCTTCAAGATGGGTTCTTACCAGCAGAAGTTGATTGACTTTTTGGAAAGCCACAAGGACTGGATTGTGCCGGACTACCGCTGGAACGAAATCCGCGGGTTCCTGCGCCAGCCGCTGAACGACCTCTGCATCAGCCGTCCGAAGGCGCGCCTCAGCTGGGGAATCCCGCTGCCGTTCGACGAAGATTACGTGACCTACGTGTGGTTCGACGCCCTGCTCAATTACGTGAGCGCCTCAACCGCTTTCCACAAGACTTACAAGGACGGCACGCCAATTTGGCCCGCCACCTACCACCTCATCGGCAAGGACATTTTGACGACGCACAGCGTTTACTGGCCGACGATGCTCATGGCTCTTGACATCCCGCTCCCGCAGCACATCCTCGCCCACGGCTGGTGGCTCGTGAACGGCGGCGACAAGATGAGCAAGTCCGCAGGTAACGTGGTGAACCCGATGGATTACATGGAAAAGTACGGTGTGGATGCATTCCGCTACTTCCTCGCCTCGGCGATGGTCGTTGGCCAGGACGCGAACTTCACGCACGAAGGTTTTGTCCGCCGCATCAACAGCGACCTTGCAAACGACCTCGGCAACGTGCTGAACCGCGTACACCGCCTGGTCCTCAACAACTTCGAAGGCAAGCTCCCCGCTATTGCCGCCCCGCTGGATGACGCCGCAAACGAAGTCATCACGATTGCCAAGCGCGTCATTACGAACGTCATGGAATGGGTGCCGCAAGTCAAGCTCTCGCAGGTCATCGACGAAATCATGACGCTTGTGCGCAGCGTGAACCGCTACCTCGAAGTCAAGGCCCCGTGGAAACTCGCGAAGGACCCCGCCATGAAGGACGAACTCGCGACCGTGCTCTTCGTCTCCGCCGAAGCCGTACGCCTCTCGCTGTGCCTGCTCTGGCCGGTCATCCCGACCAAGTCCAAGGAAGGTCTCGCCATGCTCGGCAGCAAGTTCACCGACCAGAACGACCTTGTCTGGGGTATCCTGAAGGGTGGCGAAGTGTTCGGCGAAGGCAAGCCGCTCTTCCCGCGCATCGAAGAAGAAGTGAAGCAACAGCCGCAGCAACAAAAGCCCAAGCAGAACAAGCCCCTGACAGCCGCCGACGTGCCCGCCGCCATGGACATGCGCGTGGCCCAGATCAAGGAAGTGGCCGACCATCCGGACGCCACGAGCCTCTACGTGCTCAAGGTCGATGCCGGCGAAGGCGAACTCCGCACCATCTGCAGCGGCCTCAAGAACAGCTACAAGGCCGAAGAACTCCAGGACCGCAAAATTCTCTTGTTCGCAAACCTCAAGCCGAGCGCACTGCGCGGCATCATGAGCCAGGGCATGCTCTTTGCGGGCGACCTCGACGCCGAAGCACACACCTGCAAGCTCGTGAGCGTCCCCGACGATGCGAAGCCCGGTGACCGCGCCCTGTTCAAGGGTGTAGCCCCGAGCGAACCGCGTGAGCTCAAAGTGAAGGACTTCGAGAAGATTGCGCTTTCCGTCAAGGGCGGTGCGGTGTTCTGCGATGCCCTCGCCCTCGAAGTGAACGGCAAGCCCGTGACCTGCGACGTGGCCGACGGCAACGGAGTCCACTAATAACTCATAACGTAAAAATCATTTTGATTTAACAGGACCTGCCTTGGCGGGCCCTGTTTTTTTGTATATTGAACAACATGAAAGAACTCGTTCAAAAATTTTATAAATACACTCTCGATTATCTTAAATCATTGAACTGGATTATACTCCTTGGCATCGCAGCCTTCTGCATCGTTCTCGCCATCATCAACAACGTCCGCGTAAGCGACGACAAGTCTGTCGACTGGATCGGCACGCAAGACGTGATGGAAAAACCGGCGGATATTCTGTAGGGGGCGAACAATGATTGAATGCTTTGAAAAACAGAACCTCAAGCGCTCCATCATCGCGGGCGTGATTCTCCTCGTTGCAAGTTTCTTTGTCGCCGTGGGCGTCGCCGAAATCAGCTTCCCTGAAACCTTCCTCACGTTTACCGACCAAGACTGGCTCATCAACATTTGGCCCAAGGCCTACCGCTACAACATCCACGTGGGTGTCGGCGCATGCGCCCTCTGCGGTCTCCTCATCATTCCCGCATTCAAGCTGCAAAAGGATTTCACCATCCGTGCGCTCGAGACGCTCTGCCGTATCGGCATCGGCGGCATGTTCATCTTCGCCTCGATTTTCAAAATCCAGGACCCGCACCAGTTCGCAACGCTGGTGGCGCAGTACCAGTTCTTCTCGGCGCTGCACCTCGACTTTGTGAATAACTTCTTCGCACTGGTGTACCCGCAGTTCGAACTGTGGTTCGGCCTCGCCATGATCTTTACTCCGTTCGTGAAGGAATCGGCGTTCGCCATCTTCTGGATGTTCGTGAGTTTTATCATCGCACTCGCCTGGGCGCTCTGGAACGACCTCGGCATCACCTGCGGCTGCTTCGAACTCGAAGGCGCACAGGACAAGGCCGAAGCATGGACGAGCCTCATCCGCGACCTCATCCTTATCTGGCCCACGTTCTGGCTCACGATGCGCAAGAACAAGAGCCTTATCGGAGTCTGGCGCAAGTAGCGGTGAGCTTTGAGCTGTGAGCTATGAGCGGCGAGTTTTAGTTTGGCGCCAAAGGCGCGACAATCTCATGCAAAAATCCCCGGCAAAAACCGGGGATTTTTTTAGATGAAAGAGCGGTCTTACTTCTGCGCTTCGCTGGTGCTTAGCAAATACGCATTGATGAACGGCTTGATTTTGCCGTCGAGCACGCCCGCGGTGTCAGACGTTTCCACGCCGGTACGCAAGTCCTTCACCATCTGGTAGGGCTGCAACACGTAGCTACGGATCTGGCTCCCCCACTCAACCTTCTTCTTCTCGGCCATGCGGGCATCGCGCTTCGCCTCTTCTTCGAGGCGGTAGTGCTCAGCCACCATCGTCTTGAGCATCTTGTAACAAGTCTCGCGGTTCTGGATCTGGCTGCGTTCCGTCTGGCAGCTCGCCATGATACCCGTGGGCAAGTGCGTCATGCGCACGGCGGAGTCCGTCTTGTTGATGTACTGGCCACCGGCACCGCTACTGCGGTAAGTGTCCACGCGAACCTCGGACATGTCCAAATCGAATTCCACGTCCTCGTGCTCGGGATAAAGATAGACGGCGGTAAAGCTAGTGTGGCGGCGGGCGTTTGCGTCGAAGGGACTGATGCGCACCAGGCGGTGCACCCCGATTTCAGAACGGAGCAACCCGTAGGCGTTCTCGCAAGTCACCTCAATCGTCGCGCTCTTGAGGCCGGCGTCCTCGGCTTCCTGAAAGTCCACTACCTTGAAGTCCATGTTCTCGCGTTCAAAGAAGTGCGTGTACATGCGGAACAGCATCAGTGCCCAGTCCTGTGATTCCGTACCGCCCGCACCCGGGTGGATAGACATGAGGCAAGCACAGGCGTCGTCCGGCCCGTTCAGCATCTTCTTGAATTCCATTTCCTCGACACGCGCCTTCAATGCGGCAATGTCAGATTCGATGGAGGCAGTGAGGTCGGCAGATTCCTCGTCCTTGGACATCTCGTACAATTCGGCGAGATCGTCGCACGACTGCGAAACCTCCTTCCAAGATTCGAGGAGGCCACGCAGGTTGCCGATTTTTTTCATCATGGACTGCGCCTTTTCCTGGTCATTCCACAGGTCCGGGTCGCTAGAATCCTTTTCGAGGACGTAAAGCTCTTCTTGCTTCGCCTCTAAGTCAAAGATACCCCCAGAGCTTATCTATGCGGCTGCGCAGTTCGATAAGCCCGGTGTGTGTAGTTTGAAACATTGTCGTTCCTCAAAGGGCGCCTTGCCAGGCGCCCAATCTCAATACTAATTGGCTCCAATGGCCTCAGGCGGCTGGTACTTCTTGTCGATGTACTGCACCTTGTAGATTTTTCCAAGACCATCGAGGTAAGCCTTGAGCTTCATCTGGCGTTCCTGCTCGGCCTGCACGCGGAGGATGTAGTCAATCTGGAACTTGTAGCTCTCGTACTTGCCATCGTTACGTTCAGTGAGCATGAAGATGGAAACGCCGTCCTTCTCGGTCATGACATCGGTCATTTCGCCAACCTTGATCTTGGCAACAGCCTTGGCAAAGGCGTCACCCTTGTTCTTGGCCACAAACTTGTTCATCACACCGCCGGTCTTCTTGGCATCCTTGTCGTCGCTGTAAACAGCGGCAAGCTGGGCGAACGTAGCCTTCTTGGAACGCACCTGGGCGGCAAGACCCTTCAGCATGTCCTTGGCATCGCTGATTTCCTGGGCAGACTTACCCTTGGTGTTGATGAAGATGCGAGCACCGCTGATAGTATCGTTTATAGGAACTTTGCCCTTATTGAGTTCCCAGTAGGCTTCACGCTGCTTTTCGGTCGGATCCTTCGGGTACGGGACATTCTTCTCGAGGAGGATTTCGCTCTTGAGCTGGTCCTCGATCTTGACGCGGAACTGTTCCGGAGTCGTGTGGGACTTCTTCAGTTCCTTCTGGAAGACTTCTTCGCTGCCGAACTGGGCCTTGAAGAGCTTGGAAACGCTGTCCACCTTGGCGGCAGAAACCTTGATACCCTGCTTCTTGCATTCGAGCTTGACCAGTTCCTGGCCCACAAGATTGTCAATCACAGCATAGCGGAGCTGCGTCATCATTTCTTCGCTGAGTTTTTTGCCAGGAGCCTGCTGCTGACCGAGCATCTGAGCCAAGCTGTCGATTTTTCCGGCAGAAATACCCACTTTTTCGACGCGAATCACGTCCATGCTCTTGCTATTGAGAAGCTGTGCAGAAGCAACCCCCGCAGCCAAGGCCACGGCTAACACACTACGAGAAATAAAATTAATAGACATTATCTATCCTTTTTAAAAAATTTCCGGCTTAAATATAGAAAAAAGGCACGAGAAACGACCAAGCTATTTCCCGGTTAACCAATGAAACAGAGCGTTAAAGAGAGCAGAAAACCCATGTTGCCTTCTTAAAGGTCTCTTTCTATATCATCCGGTTCAACAAAAAGGCCAATCAACAGGGATATATAGAAGCCAAACCTATAGCCATTATTCCCAGCACAATTTCAAACAAGTTAATTTCAAAATCATTTGATATAGACAAAAATCCGCCCCGTGAGAGGCGGACCTTAAAGGTTTCGAGAAGATCCCCGCCTTCGCGGGGATGACATCTTCTTTTGAGAAACGCAGAGAGCCTAGCGAAAGCAAAAAATCCGCTTCAATAGAAGCGGACCTAAAAATTCGAATTTGAATTAGAACCGAGTGAGACTAGGCGCGAGCCCCCGTAGCGTACTCACGTACGTGAGGGGGCGAGCAACGCCGTATCACGACGGTTATAATTCAAATTATCCGAGGGTTACTACCACTTTATGGATTCCCTTTGTGAAGATTGGGGCCACATCCGCGTCAATCTTCTGCCCATCGACGATCATCTCGGCGACACCCTTGCACACGTGCTTCGGGTTCTTCACTTCGATTTCGTAGGTAGCACCACGGAACTTGCGGGTCACCTTGAAGCCGTCCCACTTGGAGGGGATGCAGGGATTCACGATGAGGCCCTTGAAGCTGGCGCGCACGCCGATGATGAACTGCGTAGCAGCCTGGTAGGTCCAGGAACTGGTGCCGGAGAGCCATGCGTTACGGCCCATACCGAACTGCTTGTGTTCGTCACCGAGGATGTTCTGCGGGTAGCAATACGGTTCAGATTCGAACTCGTCGAGCTTGGTGTTCTTGGCAGCCGGGTTAATTTGGCTGTAATACTGGAAAGCCTTGTCGCCACGGCCGAGGATGGTTTCGGCGATCATCACCCACGGGTTGGTGTGGAGGAAGATACCGCCGTTTTCCTTGGCTCCGGGAGGATAGGTGGAGATGCCACCCACGTTCGGGTCGAAGCCGCGGTAGCCCGGAGTGGAGCTCTTCACGCCGTTGGCGGTGTTGAGGAGCTTGTTCAGGCTGTCCATGCCCATCACGGCGCGTTCGCCGCTGGCGATGCCGGAAATCACGGACCAGGACTGGCTATTGCAGTAAATCTTGCCGTACTTGGCCTTGCTGGTGCCGTAGGCGTTGCCCTGCTTGTCGAACCAGCGGACCCACCACTTGCCGTCCCAAGCGCTGTCGTTGAACGCCTTCTTGACGTCTTCGTACCAGCCCTTGTACATTTCGACAGAAGCGGTATCGCCGAGGGCTTCGCAGATGTCCATCATTTCAAGGAGTGCCTTCGCATAGAGGCCCGTGTTGAAGGAGGATTCTGCACCGAGCGGCAGGTTCATGCAGTCGTTCCAGTCGGCAAAGCCGAGGAGCGGGAGGTTGTGCTTACCGAGGTGAGTACGAGTAAAGTTGAGAGAGCGCTTGAGGTGTTCGAGCACCGTGCCCTTTTCACGCTGGGCGCGCTTCTTGCCGGCTTCGTAGAACGGAATCTCTTCGTTGAGGAGGTCCATCTTGCCGGTTTCCTTGAGGTAGTTGGCCACAGTGAGGACAATCCACAGATGGTCGTCGCCGTACCAGTCGGCGTAAGCCGGGTTGCCGTTTTCATCGAGCACGCCCTTCTTTTCGCGAGAGTCACCGGCGTTCGCTTCGTTGCCGTTGTCTTCTTCGAGGGCGAGCGGAGCGTACTGGTGCATGGCGTTACCTTCCGGACGCTGCACGGAGAGGAGGTTCTTGGCGAGCTGGAGAGCTTCTTCCGGCATGTGGCTCATCACGCCCATCAAGTCCTGGCTGGAGTCACGGTAACCGATACCGCGGCTGGTGCCGTAGCCCAGCTGGTAAAGGGACAGGTAGCGGCTCCAGTTCTTGGTGGTGTGGCACTGGCGCGGGTTGTGGACGTTCACCATGGAGTTGAACGCGGCATCCGGAGTTTCCACCTGAATCGTGGCGAGGTACTTCTGCCAGAAGGCGGCGAGTTCGTCGAAAGCCTTGTCGACGTTCTTCAAGTCGCGGTACTTCTTGATAGCCTTGGCAGCGACCTTGAGGCTCTGTTCCTGACCGAGCTGGGTGCAGGTGCGGAAGGTCTTGCCGGCAGCAATCTTGCCACCATGAATCATGAGAGCGGCAATGTTGTCGCCACGGTCGCATTCGCTATTGGAAAGTTCCTTGTTGGCGAGGCTGAGCGGAGCGGCCCAGGAGCCCATTTCGTTCATACCGAGGAACACGCGGCGGTCACCGTCGAAGCTACCGACCTTGCAGTTGGCGGTCACGTAGTTCACGGCGAAATCGCGCTTCATGTAAGCATACTGTTCGAGCACAACGTGGCCGTCCTTTTCCCAGTGGCCCTTGAGGGTCATGGTCTGCGGCACCCAGTCGGCGTTCGTGAGCTGCTTTTCGGCTTCGAAGTGGCTGAATTCATAAACCGGGATAATGTCCACTTCCTTGGCGGCACCACCGAGGTTCGTGACCTGGATGTCCTGGAGGAGAGTGTTGGAGCCGGTCGGAACAAAAATCGTCACCTGCGTGCGGAGGCCTTCGCATTCGGCAATCCAACGCATGTAAGACAGACCCACGTGGCATTCCCACTTCTTCATCTTGGTGAGAGTCGGGACCACGAACGGAGAGAACACAGTGTAACCCTTGGCGTTCTTCACACGAATATAAATCGTGCTGGCCTTGAAGTCAGAGCAAGGCATCTGGGCGATGTACTTGGTGATACGGTTCAGGGCCGGGTCACCCTTGCAAACCAGGGTACCGCCGGTGGTATCCACAATACCGCCAAAGTTCAAAGTACCGACATAGTTGCACCACTTGATCGGGGTTGCCGGGGTGGTGAGCACGTATTCTTTCTTGGCATCGTCAAAGTAGCCGTACTTGGCGGCAGCCTTAGCTGCAACCTTCTTGGGGGCGACTTTCTTGGGAGCCTTCTTGATCTGTTTTGTAGCCATTGTATCTCCGTGAGAGGGGGTTGTTAATTTTAACGCGGTAAATATAGAAAATCAATTGATAATTGATAATGGATGATGGATAATGAGTAAAGGATAATCATCAATCATCAATTATCAATTATCAATCATCAATTATCAATCATTCAGTCTTTCTTCTGATTAAAATTCTCGAAGTCGCGGTTGCCGAAGTTGATATAGAAGTAACCGTCGAGTTTCTTGTTGCGGATGGGGTCGCGCAAAATGCCGATGGCGGCACGCACGTACTTGAGTTCCACAAGGATGTGGTCGCGGCTCATGCAGTTGAGGAACGGGCCTTCCGGGTAGAGCGTGGGGCGCGGTTCTTCGGCAATCATTTTTTCCAGGTTCTCGATTTCCTGCACCAGGCGACGTTCGTGGGCCTCGAGAGTGCGGATGAGTTCCTTGTTCTCGGCACCATACAAGAAGGCAAAGCCGAGCGTACGCGGATCATCGTTGAAACCAGTCAAGTGTTTTAAAACTTCTTTGCGGAGGACTTCCTTGCCCTTGTCCGTGATGTTGAAAACCATGCGTTCGGGCCTGTTGCCGTCGCGTTCCGCATGCCCGACAATGCAGCCGTTCTTTTCCAGCGTAATCAGGCGGTTGTAGATGGTAGATGTGCTGATTTTAGCCCAGCGGTCCAGCTCACGAACGCGGACCTCGGTAATGATATCGTATCCGCTCCGTTCGTGTTCAAGAATGAGCCCCAAAAGGACAAGGTCGTATCTATTCATAAAATCCTTCTATTCCATACACATATATTCCATGTTGGAATATATTTTGAATATACACCATTTTTTGAAAATGGGCATAAAAAACTAAAAAAAAGTTTTTTTTCGTGAAATTTCGCACTACCCGGCGGGCAAAAGTCCTCTTTTAGACCGGGTTATCGATGTCGACGAACTTGGCGGGAATCCCGAGCTCCTTCTGGATTTTTTCGGCCAAGGCGCGGACGCCGAAAACCTCGGTGCGGTGGTGCCCCGCCGAGACCAGGTTGAAGCCCATTTCCTCGCACAGGATGGGGACGGATTCCTTGATATCGCCGGTGATAAAGGCGTCGCAGCCGAGCTTCACGGCCTCTTCGATGCCGCTCGCCCCGCTGCCGCTACAGATGCCGACCCTGCGAATGGAGTCTGAACCATACATCAGGGCATTCTGGACCCCATGCTCGAAGGCTCGGTTTGCAATTGCGACGAATTCCTCGCGGGTCACCGGGGAATCAAACTCCCCTATCCAGCCGACGGGCTTCTCGCCCTCGACCATGAACCCTTCGACCACCTTGAGGCCGAGCGCCTTCGCGATAAGCGCGTTGTTGCCGAACTCCGGCTGGCCGTCGAGCGGCAGGTGGTAGCCGTACAGAGAAATGCCATGCTGCATCAGGCGGCGCATGCGCTCCCCGAACTTCCCGACGAGGACGCGGTTCTCGTTAACCCAGAAGCCGTTCGGATGGTGGACAAAGATGCAGTCGGCACCGTCTTCAATGGCCGCATCAATCAGGCGGTCACGGAAAGAAACACCCGTCACGACACGAGTTACCTTGTCGGAAGCCTCCACACTGAGGCCATTGTTGCAGTAGTCCTTGAAGGCCTGCGGTTCGAGCAGGCCGTTCAGCCAGGCGGAAAATTCGGAAATATTCATATACACTATTGCCAATCAAAGGTTGTTCCTATACAATATAGACTTTTTAACAAAAAAATCTCAAAGCGTGTCTTTTTGGAGTTGTCAAAGTCTATGCGTTTTTGTAGATTTATGCATAGAAAACATAAACCCGTTTTTTCGGCACTTGGGAATGCTCAAAAATGCGACATTCTTTTCGGTGCCGAAAACACAAGGAGCCATAATGGCACATTATCTCTTTACCTCTGAATCCGTGTCCAAGGGCCATCCGGACAAGGTGGCCGACCAAATTTCCGATTCCATCCTCGACGCCTGCCTCGCGCAGGACCCCAAAAGCCGCGTCGCCTGCGAAACGCTCGTGAATACCGGCCTCGTCGTGATTTCCGGCGAAATCACCACCAAGGCCGTTGTCGACTTCCAGGAAGTCGCCCGCAACACCATCAAGAATATCGGTTACGTGAACCCGGACCTCCAGTTTGACTACAAGGGATGCGCCGTGCTCGTCGCCATGGACAAGCAGTCTCCGGATATCGCCCAGGGCGTTGACGCCAAGGCTGCCGAAGGCAAGGAAGACGACAAGCAGGGTGCCGGCGACCAGGGTATGATGTTCGGTTACGCCGTGAACGAGACCAAGGAACTGATGCCGCTCCCGATCAGCCTCGCCCACAAACTCATGGAAGAAATCCAGAACCTCCGCGAAAAGGGCAAGATCAAGTGGCTCCGCC
>NZ_CAMZCS010000055.1 GCF_947305105.1 uncultured Fibrobacter sp.
AGAAAATCCGCTACCGCTTCATGAACGACCAGACGAAGGCGCTCGAAGCCTTCAAGAAGCAGGACTTCAACGCCTATGCCATCTACACCAGCAGCATCTGGATGAAGCAGACCGACTTCGATGCCGTCAAGAAGGGCTGGGCCGTAAAGCAGAGAATCTTCAACAAGGAACCCATCGGTTTCCAGGGCATGGCCATCAACCTGCGCAAGCCGCAGTTCCAAGACGTTCGCGTGCGCCGCGCCTTGAGCATGCTCCTGAACCGCGAGGCCATGAACGAGAAGTACATGTTCGGCCAGTACTTCTTGCTGAACAGCTACTACCCCGACTTGTGGGAAGGCAACCAGAACCCGACCGCACCGCTCTACAAGTTCAATCCGGACAGCGCCCGTGCCCTCTTTGCCGAAGCGGGCTACAAGGTGAACGCTCAGGGCGTGCTCGAGAAAGACGGCAAGGCTTTCGCCATCAACTTCATCACGAGCCAGGAAGACCTGCGCCACCTCACGCTGTTCCAGGAAGACCTGAAGAAGGTCGGCGTGGTGGCGACTATCGAACAGATGAGCCAGAGCACCTTGCGCAAGCGTCTCGATGATGCTGACTTCGACCTCTACTGGGTGAACTGGGGTGCAGGCCGCCTCCGTGACCCCGAAGCGAGCTGGCATTCCGCCACCGCACTCCAGAAGGGTACGAATAACCTTGCCGGCGTTCAGGATAAAGTTGTCGATAGTCTCATCGACTTGCAGAAAACGGAATTTGACCTTGCCAAGCGCAACGAAATCCTGAAGGCTTTGGATAACCGCCTTGCCGAAATCGTGCCGTACGTGCTTATGTGGCAGTGCGACCACCACCGCATTTTGTACTGGAACCGTTACGGCATGCCCGAAAAGGTGCTGGACCATTTCAACCGCGAAGACGCCATTCCCGTATACTGGTGGCTCGACCCGGAAAAGTCCAAGAAACTTGATGCCGCGATGAAATCCGGCGAAAGCCTGCCGATCCCCGAATACGATGTGAAGTAGGCGCGAGGTCGGTCGCTACGCTCCCTTCGAGGCACGAGGTCGGCACTTCGTGCCTTTGAGGTGTGCGGTAAATAGAGGTTAGGGGTTAGGATCTAGGATCTAGGGAAAAATATCACGGCTTCGCCGTCTTATGTTGACGCACGAAGTGCGTGATTCTTTTCACTAGCCTCCCACCTAAAGGTGGCCATGCCCACATAAGTGCTAAAGCACTAAGTGGTCAAAGGTATTCTCTAGTCTCTCGAAGCCTCACAGCTCACCGCTCATACCTCACCGCTCGCGCCTCATCCCCCTAGATTCTAGCCTCTAGATCCTAGCCTCTTACCCCAAAAAAGTGTTGTACAAAATTAAACATGTGACGCCTGTCATTTTGTAATATTTTGGGCAGTTTTTGCACTTGCGCCCTATCACAGTGTAAAGAAAAAGAAACTCTCGATTGGAATATTTCCCCTTTTTGATAGTATCTTATATAGAGAAAATAATTGAGGCAGGGTATAAGGCATGAAAATAAAATCCATTTTTTTATTCATTTGGGGATTCCTTACGGCGGGATCCGTCTTTGCTCAGGGATTGGAAAACAATGCGGGCTTTGTAAATCTCTATGATGACAATAATGGTACAGCTTATATTTCGCAGGGAACAGACTCCTGTGGTAATAGTGCGATTCCTGCAACGGCTTACGTTTTTCCTCAGTTCGGTGGTGCGCTGTTCGGTGGCACGCAGTTTGGCGGCAGTAATATGGAAGGGGCAAGGTGTACTGGAGCGAGATTGAATACGCTCTCCCGTACAGCATTTGTTCTTGATTCTTTGATGAATGCGGATTGGCGCCCTGCGGGGGGTAACAGTTTTTGGGATCCGCTGAAGAGCGGAACGATTGTGTTCTTGAGTGATTTTGATTTTGGACAAATTGAAGTCGTTGGCGGAGATACGGTTTGCGCTGTCAACCACACTCCCCTTAAGTTCAAGCCGAATTACGGGGAAATTAGCGGAAACGGGTTTGACGTCAAGAATGTGTGCTATACAGAAATCATTGATTATTCGGTTGATCGCGTTCTCGATACAATTGGTTTTTTCAAGGAACTTGATTCGGTCAATGTCCATAATCTGGTTCTCAAAAATTTTCGTTTTACCATAAAGGGCCCCGATGCGGCTTCTTCCGTGACACCCAAGGCCTCCTATTTCGGGCCTGTTGGTGGTTTGGCGGGCGTAATGACGCGGTCTTTGTTATACGATGACACTTTGGACAATGTCCGAATCTCTGCCCCCATGGCTGGGGGCCTTGCCGGCTATTTGGAAAACAGCACCTTTTTACGGATTTTCAGTAACGACGACCTCATCATCTATAACGAGGTGGACCTGGGCGATGCGGATGACTATGCGGGAGGCAATCTTACGGGTTGGGGGAGCGGTTATCGTGCCTACCTAGGAGGCCTTGTTGCGTATGCCGTGAATCTTAACTTGCAAGATATCAATGTGATCTCCAGGGTCCAGAATCTGTCTGCCGACACGTCTACTGTTGTTGGGGGCCTAGTTGGCATGTATGTGCTTTCTCGGCGGAAAAATAACATCCCCGAAATCGACTCCATGAAAATTGAAAATGTGACAATGCTGAAAAAGCCTTTGAAAGATCGGGTTTATACCAAGATTTTCAGTGGAAAGACGATGGGCGGCCTCATAGGGGAGGTGGCGCCCTACATGAATCAGGCCGACGAAATTATGGATTTGTCAGTGAATAATGTCGCCTTTTATGGTTCTATTAACAGGTCGCAGGGCTCGGTAGTGCATTTGGGCGGCTTGATTGGCCGCAGTGCGCTTGATGGGGGTGCCAAATTCAAAATCAGCAACGTAGATGTGACTCCTAACATTAAGGACTCTCTGACGAAGGCGGATTTTTACGAGTACTATTCTGGCGGCTTGATTGGTGAACAAACTTGCGTATCGACCAAGAACGAAGTAACGAGCGAATCGTTTGTTTCTATTTCCAATTCCCAAACTAGCGGACCGCTCGTGCTGGTTAAAAAGCCGGATGTCGAGAACATAAGTGCCAACGTATTCATGGGTGGCTTTGCCGGTAGCGCTTGCCTTGCCCGTCATGCGGATGCCTTGGTGGATAATATCTCGTCGATGGAAATAAAAGTCGCTATAAGCGGCCTTCAAGGGCATACCGCCGGAGGCAGCGAAGTCGCTGCAATTGATTCTTTGATGGTGGGTGGCTTTGTCGGTAAGGCCGTGACTCGGCCCAATACGATTGGATCGTACACGGACGGAGATTCCGTCTTGACGGTGCGCAACGCCCTGTTCAATGGCCGTGTTTCGGTGACCGATAGCCTGAACATCGTCCGTATGGGTGGTATTTTCGGTTCGTTTGCCGATAATGCGGGCGTCCTCTATGTGGCCTTTGAAAATGTCCAGCTGGACAATCCGTCCTTGCTTGCCCTCAATGCCGGGGCGGATCCTGCATTCCCGGTAGAGGGTTCTGCTGTTGTGGGCGGGCTTTGCGGTTACTGCGTCATGCCGAACAAAGTGGACCATGTCGCGATTATCGGCGACTTCAACGTGGATGGGGATTTCTCCCAGGCCGACTCCCTGTATGTAGGTGGCGTATTCGGACGCTTGCTGAGCAGCAAGGGCTTTGCTATGGAGAATGTGTACCATATCGGCACAATCCATCCGATTCCTGGCAGGAACCTTACGAACGATGTTCACGAGGGTTACTTGGTCGGCCTGCTTACGCTGAACGGAACGAAGGTGTTCAGGAAAATTGTTTCCACGTACCATAATGGTGAGGATGCTCTTGATGCCTTTGGCAAGTTCGAGGGGGGCAATGCCAAATATTTGTCGTCGGCGCAGGGCGATGATTGGAGCCTAATCGAGAACGAGTGCAGTGGCAAGACCAAGTTGAACGGCAATGCCACGTGTTGGGATGTGCGTTACAATGTCCGTAATGGTGAGTCCGAGGCGGTTAACGAGAATTTCAACGGCACAAAGATTGTTGCTTCTATGAAGATGGATGAATTTGCTGACTTCCTGAACGAACCGTTTGCCGAGAATGGTGTTGAATATTGGGCCCGCAAGGATGGCTTGAACGATGACTTCCCGTACCTGCTTGCGAAGCCGATTGTCACCATTCTTCCGTCATCGTCTTCTATAGCCGTATCCAGTTCTTCTTCGGTCCCGGAAAGCTCCTGTTCGTTCTGGTTCCCGACATTCAGCTCGAGCTCGTTCCAGTTCCCGACATTCAGCTCGAGCTCGTTCCAGTTCCCGACATTCAGTTCCAGTTCTATCACATGGCCGTGGCTGCTCAGTTCTAGTTCGATTGAATTGCCTCCGCTTGTTAGTTCCAGTTCCTTGTTCTTCCCGCCCAGTTCTTCGGAGTTCGTGCCGGTTGTCTCCAGTTCTTCTGAGCTGCCGCTACCCGTGTCGTCATCTTCGTTCGAACTGCCCGTTTCTAGCAGTGCTTTGGTAATTATTCGTGTCCCGGCTCTCAAAATCGAGTCGCACAAGATAGAGTGGGCTGGCTCCATGGCGCGTCTCAAGTTTAACGCCAGTGTGGATTCCCTGGCCGGTAAGGTTGCGCTGTCGGTCCGCGTGTTGTCCGGTGCTTCTACCTTGGTCGATACGCTGTTGCTCGATTCCGTACCCGGTTCCGTGCGCGGTGCATCTGTGACCTTTGGTGTGAACCTCGGCGACTCGGTTGTCTATGAAATTGCCTTGCGTGGCGATTTGGATTCCGCCTTTGTTTATGGGGGCTCCTGGAATGAAACTCGTGTCCAGAGGAGCCACTGGCAGATGGTTTCGCTCGCCGATGTCGATCTTCGCAAGTTGCACTTGGACGAATACCATGTGCTCTATAGCTGGGACGAGGCTTTGGAGATGGGCGACTACTTGCAGTACCGTGCCTATTCCCGCTCCGATGAGGTCTCCGGGGTGACTGGGTACTGGTATGGTTCCTATGATGGAGTTCCCCTGAAACGCAAGGTTGCCAAGTATGTCGATAATGCTGAAATTGTCTGGAATGTCGACAGTATCAATAGTGGCTGGAACATGGTGGCCAACCCCTATAGTTGGAACGTTGACCTGTCTGCGATAGAGAATTCCGGTATTGAGATGTGGAGCTGGAACGTTGAGTCTGGCGAATACGAAATCCCGACGGAACTGCAGCCTTATGAGGCCATCTGGGTACAGGTGCATGGGTCGCAGACTATCCAGTTCCCCGCGACTCCGAAATTCGAGAAGGGGACAACGAAGTCCCTGGCGAAAGTTTCTGCGCTCAAGAAGTCGTCTGACGGTTGGACTATCCGTGCAATCTTGACCGATGACTATGGCAAGAAGGATTCCTGGAACCTGTTTGGTACGAGCAGCGAGGTATCCAAGAGTGACGAGCCGCCTTCTGGCATGGGAGATCATGTGTCGCTCTCGATTGTCGAGGAGGGCCGCGCACTTGCGAGGTCGTTCAGGCCTGCGGCAGAAGAAATGGAATGGACTCTCCAGTTGAGTGCGTCGAGTGAGAGAACTGCGTATCTTAAATTGGAGGGTCTTGCCGAAGCGAAGTCGACGGGCAACAAAGTGTTCGTGACGGTGGACGGCAAGACGGTCGAGGCGAAGGAAGGCAAGACGATTGCCGTAAAGGTCGGTATCCTCAAGAAGACGGCTGTCGTCCGTGTGGCCCCGCAAGCCAAGCCCGAGGTGGAATACGCTTTCAAGGATGTCCGTTTCTATCGTAGCGGTAGCGCCGTCAATGTCCAGTTCGTGGCAACAAATGGACTTGCAGGCCGGAACGCGAAGGTGGAACTCTTGGATATTTCCGGGAAGGTGATTGCATCGCTGTCGGCAGTCTCTGTGGATGGCAAGAACAGCGTGAAATTCCCGGCTCCAGAAGGGGGGCTCTATATCCTCAGAATCCGTTCCGGGAGCCAAAATTACGCCCAAAAAGTCGTCTTGCGCTAATTTTCCCCTCTCAAACGGCTGTTTTGTAAGATTGCTGTAGCAAAATTGTCCGATATTATATATTTTCTTTGCTATGAGGATATCTGCAGGATTGACATTGCGTATGGTCGCCATTTTTCTGATGGCGTCCTTTTCTGTTGCTTTTGCAGGCCCCGAAGTCCTCGCGCCGAAACCGCACTTTAATATTGAATACTACATATCGGATGGAGAGGTCGTTAGGACCTTCAATAAGAGTGGGTTGTCCATTTATTCCTTTATGCCCGTCGTGCGAGCGATAGATGCCGAAGATATGGATGTCATCCCGTACTTCAGCGTAGTGGACAGTAGCGGGTTAAATGCAATGGATCTGGATAGCATCGTTGTAAAGACCCCGACTCAGGTCTTGTTCTATGCGTATGATGATTGCAGAAGGAAGTTCTTTTTCCAAGATTTCGTGAAAGGCTTGCATGAGGATGCCGACATCCAGATGTATTACAGTGCGACGGTAGGCAAACCTATCTTGACAAATTTGAGAATCTCCAATGATGGCGCTTTACCCATAGAAGTCATGCTGTCGGCAATCAAAGTGGAATTGTTGCCGGGCGCTTCCGATTACGTGCCTTTCGTGACCGATGTCCGAGTGTATCCTAAATCCGAGGGTGACCAGTATCCCGATAGCCTGTATATGTTCTTCTCGATAGAGTATAACGGAAATAATTCCGATTTAAACCCTTCTTCTGCATCGTTGGCCGCATTGGAGGCGCTTCACTTTAAAAAGGTTATCCGCTCCGACACGGTTGATTTGAACGGGGTGCTCAAAAAAGCGTTGAAAATCCTTGATGATGATGACTCGATTGAACTGAGCTCAATCCTGTTCAAAATAGAATTCTTCGCTACATCGCGTAAACGCTTGCATTCGTTTGTTTTCACGAAGGATGTTGATAGTACTTTTTATGACGAATCGTGGGTGGATTCGATTGATGCCACTGCAGGAGATAGAGAATTCCCGAGAGTCTATCGCGTGGGGGCTTGTTTTGATGGTTGGTCTGTCGATAATCTTGACGCTGGCGTTCGGTTGTTTAGAAGTTCCGATTTCAACACGATGCTGCTCCATCGCGAAGACGAAGTCCTGTTCATGAAACCGAACTGGAGGTATAGCCCGGAATGCGCCGGAGTCGATGTGACACTTGATGCCGACCACGGAGGTGCGGAACTGTTCCAAGTGGTTTCTGGCGATACGATAGTCCACAGTTTCCGCGATGTGCTTAAGGTCCCTCGCAGTTCAAGTATGTTCACGTTCTTTGTGCGCACGGTTCCCGATTCCGCCTTTGTGCTTGATGGAATGATGTCGTACAAGACAATGTATAATACGCCTAAATTGACAAAGAACGGGAAGCGTACGGAAATTTCGGGCACACTATCGGATGGCGGTAAAATTTTTGTTGTGGGCCCGACTCAGTTAAAAGCTCGGTTTGTTCCTGGCCCTGATCCCGAACCGCTTATGGTCATTGTCGAATCCGGACTCGAAGTTTCGGGCAACGCGGCGCGGCTCCGCTATAGCACTGGGGAGATGAACATTTTCCGCAAGGTTGGTTTCCGCGTGACGGTCAAGGGGCCGGAAGGCTACATTGTGGATTCTCTGCTTGTGGATTTTGCGGAGGCGGTCGTGCTCGAAGGGGAATGGCGGCTTGTGCCGGCGCCTGTGGGCGAATACGTCGTCGAGGCGAAGGTGTTCCATGATTTGGATTCCGCCCGCTATGTCGATACCCTGCGTGTTGCGGGCGAGATGGCTATCGATACGGGCGCCTGGGCGATGGTTTCGCTCTCGGGCGTCGACATGGAAAAACTCAAATGGGATGACGACCAGTTGTTCTACCATTGGGATGAGTCTTACGGTGGAGCCGAGTTCCTGCAGTATCGCCGGCTGAAACGTGGGAGCAAGCCTTCGGCAGTTGACGGCTACTGGTATAACAGTCTGGAAGGCCGCGCGCTTTCGCTTGCCGGGGAAACTGCGGGCGAGGCTGCGTTTGCGTGGGAACTCGACAGCCTGAACAGTGGCTGGAACTTGGTGGCGAACCCGCACGGCTATTATGTGGACCTGCATGCCGATGTTGCCGGTGATTCCGTGCAGTTCTGGCGTTGGAACCCGAAAACCCGCGAATACGAAATCCCGACGGTCCTTGGCCCGTACGAAGCTGTATGGGCGAAGGTGGACAGGGCCATAACCTGGGCTCTGGATGGCGAACCCGTTTTCGACAGTTTGCTGTGGAATGGCCCTGCGATGACTCGCATGGCTCTTGCGAAAAAAGACGAGAACGATGGCTGGGAACTCCGGATTGTGCTCAAGGATAGGCAAGGGCACATGGATTCGTGGAATATTTTGGGGGCATCGGCCCGTGAATTTAGCCAAGAAGAACCGCCCTCCGCCATGGGCGACTATGTGAATCTGTCTGTGCTCGGGGAACGTGGCTTGCATTTGGCAAGGTCGGTGAAGCCTTTTGCGAAGGATGGCGCCTACGAATGGACGCTGGAACTGCAAGCCGGGAGCGAGCGTGATGCCTTTATCTCGGTCGAAGGGGTTGCGGCCCTGCGCTCAAGCGGCTTGCGCGTGTTCCTCACCGTTGACGGTAATACAGAAGAACTTTCGGACGGCGACAGTGTTGGGGTAAAGCTCCTTGCTCGCGCTAGAGAGGCGACGATTCGTGTGGCCTCCACTCCGAAGGTCCCGGTAACCTACTCTTTAAACAGTCTCAAGTTCCGTCAGTCCCCCGGCCAGTTGCATGTCGGTTTTGTCGCAAGTGCTGGCCTTGCCGGGAAACCTGCGAAAGTGGAACTCCTGGATTTGCAGGGGAGGGTGGTTTCCTCGGCCCTCTTCAATGCTCGGGATGGCTTCAATGACGCCAATCTCCGTGTTGCCCGTTCGGGAATCTTTATTGCCCGAGTGAAAGTCGGGGGGCAAAGTCTGGTTTCTAGGGTGGCAATCCGGTAATTTTTTGTTTTTTTCGCAAAAAAACGCAAGTGTTGCGTAATTTCCCCAGTCTAACATCATATTGTTAATGTGCGTAAATAATAGTATAGCCGAAACCCTCTATTATTACTAAATTTGCGCCCGTTATGACAAAGGCTAAATTCATCAAATTCATCATTGCGTCGTTGCTTGCCATCGCCGCCCTCTTCTTGCCCTACGAATCCCTCGGATTCGATGCCGCAAGCCCCATGGGAATCCTGAATCCGCTCGAAATTCGCGTCATTGGCGTTTTCGTCATGGCTGCCCTTTTCTGGATTCTGCAACCGTTCCCGATTTGGTCCACCTCGATGCTTGTCATCGTGCTCATGATTGTCACGATGTCGGATTCGGCTCTCGCCCCGTTCCGTGTGGACGGCGTGACGATGATTAGCCACAAGTCCGTCATGGCGACTTTTGCGAACCCGATTATCATGCTCTTCTTGGGCGGGTTCTTCCTCGCCGCTGCCGCGACCAAGTACAAGATGGACTTGAACCTGGCCCGCGTGCTCCTGAAGCCCTTCGGCAAGAACCCGAAGTTCGTGCTCCTCGGCCTCATGCTTATCACTGCCGTGTTCTCGATGTTCATGAGCAACACTGCCACCGCTGCCATGATGCTCGCCATCCTCGCTCCGGTGCTCAAGCTCTTCGACGAAGATGACCGTGGTAAGGCTGCCTTTGCTCTTGCCATTCCGCTCGGTGCCAACATCGGTGGTATGGGCACCCCGATCGGTACGCCTCCTAACGCTATCGCCCTTGGTGCCCTGAACGACGCTGTTGCCCGTGGCGACCTCGTTGCGAACCCCGTCTCCTTTGGCCAGTGGATGGCCTTCGGTATCCCGTACGTGATTATTTTGATGGTCATCGCTTGGCTCCTCCTCCTCAAGATTTATCCGATCAAGATGAAGGAAATGGTCCTCAACATTGAAGGTGCCGGCAAGTTCGACACGAGCCCCAAGGCCATCATCGTCTATATTACTTTCGTTGTGTGCGTGCTCCTGTGGGTGACCGGTAAGGGTGTCCATGGTATTAACGATAACGCAATCGCCATGATCCCGATGGCTGTCTTCGCCCTCACCGGCGTGATTACCAAGAAGGACTTGAACGCGATGAGCTGGGACGTGCTCTGGCTCGTGGCCGGTGGCTTCGCTCTCGGTGTTGGCCTCAATGCGACTGGCCTTGCTGCCCACCTTATCAAGACGATCCCGTTTGCTAGCTGGTCTCCGATTGCTTTGATGATCGGTTGCGGCATCATCTGCCTCTTCATGGCAAACTTCATGAGCCACACCTCTACGGCAACGCTTTTGGTCCCGATTCTCTGCGCTGTGGGTATTGCCTGCCAGGACAACCTCGTTGGCCTCGGTGGCGTGACTGCCCTCCTCGTGTCTGTCGCATTCGCCAGCTCTCTCGGTATGAGCCTCCCGATTTCTACGCCACCTAACGCCCTTGCCCACGCTACCGGTTACACCGACACGAACGGCATGGCAAAGACAGGTGTCGTGATGGGTCTTTCTGGCCTTGTCCTCTCCTGGGTGATGATGATCTTCCTCGCCAAGGTGAACTTCTTCGGTACGCCGGTTCCTAAGGCCGCCGAAGCCGCTCCGGTCGCTCCTGCTGCCGTAGAAAAGGTTGTCGATTCCGCCAAGGTCGAAGCTCCTGCCGCCGAAGTAGTTGTTGATTCTGCAAAGGTCGCTGAGCCTGCCGAAGCGGCCGCCGCTCCTGCGGAATCCACTCCGGCCGAACTCCAGACCAAGTAATAAGCTTGATTCCAAAAATAAAAGGGACGCTCAAACGAGCGTCCCTCTTTTTGTCAACAAGGAGGAAACCCAAAAGGCCCCAATGACCTAATGTGTTTGTCTCTCATATTTTCTCTTTCTTGGTGTAATAATATTATAACAAATAATGCGCAAGAAATCCAGCACTATTGTCGAATTCCGTATTCCAATTTGGAACACAATTGTTTTTGGGGAAATAAAAAAACGGCCTGCTTGCGCAAGCCGTTTTTGCAGTGGTCGATACAGAACTCGAATCTGTGACCTCTACCATGTCAAGGTAGCGCTCTAACCAACTGAGCTAATCGACCTCGGGGTAGGGCAATATTAGAAAAATGTTTGGGTTTTGTCAAGGGGTTTTTAGAGGTTATTGTCAAAAGGCGGGATTTGTTGCTTCTTTATATTATGCGGGAGGGGACGTTCAGGCTCGAGGCGCGAGCAATGAGCAGTGAGCAATGAGCAGTGAGGCTTCGAGAGACTAGAGAATACCTTTGACCACTTAGTGCTTTAGCACTTATGTGGGC
>NZ_CAMZCS010000056.1 GCF_947305105.1 uncultured Fibrobacter sp.
TAGCCTCTACTCTCTAGTCTCTAGCCTCTTTTTAGTTAGTGGTTGGTGGTTAGGGAAAACTTGTCATTGCGAAGGGCAAAGCCCTGAAGCAATCTCCGTCTGTTACCTCAGAGTGCGAAGCACGACCTCATACCTCATACCTCATACCTCATAGCTCACTGCTAGAAACTACAATTCTTGACGCAGCGGTTATTCTGGAACTCGGCTTCCATCGTCAACACGCCTTTTTGATAACGACGGTAAATGCCGTTGCGAATTCCACGCACGAAATCCATTTCTTCTTTTAACGCGCCCAGTTCATCGAACATCTGGGCTCTGCCGTGAATTTGCCCTTTCTCGTAGGGGATCCGGCGGACGAGGACTCCTTTTTCGTTCCATTCCTCGCTTGCCCCGTCAAGGATTCCGGCCTTGTAGGATTCACGGAGCGCACGCACACCGTTTTCGTGGAACGAAATGGAAAAACCTTCTTCTATGCCGTTCTTATAGCCGATGGTTTTCCAGACTTTGCCATTCTCGTAATAGCTGCGGAAAACACCGTCCAGCTTTCCCGCCACGTAAGGGGCCTCAATGGCCACGTTGCCGTTCGGGTGGTACGTCACGGAGACTCCGTCGCGAGTTTCTGTACCATGCAACACATAATAGACACGGGATACCGAACCATTATCGAACTTGGTGACAATCGTATCGTGCGTAACCTCGGCAGGCTTTGCGCTGCCGATATCCGCCACATGGCCCGCAGCATTTCCTGCGGGTGCAGCAATAACAGGAACGCTTACGACGCCCCAAACAACCAGCATGAAAAGAAGATTTTTCATCGGCGGAAAATCTAGCTATTTTTCGCTCTGTTTTTATAAGACAAGAAACAGCATCAACAAAGATGTAGCTATTTTTGCAACTGATTGTATCATGTACGAGTCTATGCGCATTACCTTTTTAAATCCGCCGTTTCATCCGATGTTTAGCCGCGAGTCGCGCAGTCCGTGCGTGACCAAGTCCTCTACCCTTTACTGGCCCATGTTCCTGAGCTATGCCGCAGGCACAGTCGAAGCCGACGGGAACGACATCCAGCTCATAGACAGCCCCGCCATGGAGCTCAACCTTCCGCACACTCTGGAAGGCATCAAGATATTCGACCCCGCTCTTGTCGTATGCAGCACTAGCACTCCAAGCATCTTGAACGACCTCAAGGTGGTACACGCCATTAAAGAAGCGCTTCCGAACGTGAAGGTCGCCATCATGGGGACTCATGCTACGGCAGAACCGCTCGAATCCATGGAAATGGAACCGAGCCTTGACTTCGTAATTATCGGCGAGGCAGACTACACCGCAAGGAACCTCGTACGCTACTTGCGCGGCGACATCAAGGACATCGCCAGCATCGCGGGCCTCGCCTTCCGCAAAGAAGACGGCTCTGTAGACTTCCAGCCCGAAGGCCCGAAAATCGAGAACCTGGACGAGCTCCCGTGGGTTTCGAAGGTTTACCGCAAGCACCTTTACAGCTGCTACAAAAAATATTTCTACGGCGCAAACCTCAACCCGCTGATTGTGATTCTCTCGGGTCGCGGTTGCCCGAACCGCTGCAGCTACTGCGTGATTCCGCAGACGCTCAACGGCCACAAGTTCCGCCGCCGCACGCCCAAAGACGTGGTCGACGAACTGCAGTACATCAAGGACAACTTCGAAGACCTCGGCGAAGTCTTCTTCGAAGACGATACGTTCACTGCAAGCCACGAACATGTGCGCGAAATCTGCAACCTGATTTTGGAACGCGGTCTCAAGATTACTTGGAGCTGCAACGCCCGCGCCGATGTCCCGCTCGATTTGCTCAAACTCATGAAGAAGGCCGGTGGCCGCGAAATGTGCGTGGGCTTCGAAAGTGCCTCCCCCGTGGTGCTTGAGAACATCCACAAGGGCGTGAAGAACACCGACAAGGCCATTGAGTTCACCAAGAACGCCCGCAAAGCAGGGCTCCTGGTACACGGTTGCTTCATGGTCGGTAACCCAGGAGACACTCCGGAAACACTCCGCATGACGCTCGACTACGCCAAGAAGTTGAACCCCAACACAGCGCAGTTCTACCCCATCATGGCTTACCCCGGCACCGAAGCTTACAAGGAAGCCCTCGAGAGCGGCGCATTGCAGACAAAAGATTATAATCAGTGGCTCGACAAGGACGGGTTCCACCGCACCACCATCCAGCGCGGAGAACTCACCAGCCAGGCGCTTGTGGACTTCTGCGACAAGGCACGCCGTGAATTCTACCTGCGTCCGAGTTACATCCTGCGTCAGGGAATCATGGCCATCAAGAACCCGCGCGAGCGCTACCGCGTGATGCGTGGATTCGGGACTCTCGTGAAGCACCTGTTCCGCAAGCACGGACAGCTCGCTCCCGTGGCCCGCCAGGCCCCGACAATCAAGGAATAGCCCCTCCATTCCATTAATGGAATGGGGCTCTCATGGATTCCTTCGAAATCCCTGTACATTCTCCGTAATTTTTGTAACTTTTTTATTACATTTATTGAACTTTCTCCTTAATTATTCTAACTTGGAGTAAAAGGAGATCCACCAATGAGGAACCCCATTGAGAAAGTCTGCATATTTGGAGTATTAATCCTTGCTGCATTGTTTTGGTGCTGTTCAACAGAATCCGAGGTTGTAGCGGTCGGTGATGACGACCTCAATGGATTGCATCTTATAGATGATTCCGTACTTGACGAAGATGCGACCGTCGACGATGACGAAGCCAACGCATCTAGTTCTTCCAAGAGCAAAACAAAAGAGACTTCTTCTTCATCCAAGAAATCGGATGCTGTCAGCAGTTCCTCAAAAAAATCAAAGACTAGCACAAGTTCTTCCAGCAAGAAGACTTCTGCATCCAGTTCTTCTAAGAAAACTTCTGCCGAGTCCTCTTCTGAAAAACAAAGCGATGACACAACAACCGTAAAATCATCCAGTTCTAGCAAGAAAGATTCTAGTTCCAGCAAAGACGATACCAGCGTGTCGAGTTCCAGCACAAAAGAATCCACCGATTCCACTGGAACCGAACAGTCCAGTTCCAGCGCAAGGAAGCCCCATGTTCCGGGCATGGAAGAAGAGAATAGTTCCTCTTCCAAGGAATCATCGTCATCCAAAAAAGAGTCTTCGTCCTCTGTCGTAGTACCGCCGCCGAGTTCCAGCAGTACAAACAACAATTCCAAAGACACGACGACTGTCGTTACCGATAAAGATAAAGAAGAAAACATGGAACAACTCGACAGTACCGAGCAAAAGGAAATCGAGGACCTGATCGACAGTGGCGATTCCTCCATTACCCAAATTGAATCGCCAGACAAGGTTAATGACGACGATCTTGATTTCGATAACAACGATTACTACTGCAAGACTCCGGACGGCACCTGGTACAGGCTGAAAGAAAACAAGGCCAAGACGTTCTGGAAAATTGTATGGGACATCGCCGTGTATATTTTGACGGGTCACCACTACTATGATTTCACAGAAGTTTGCGACGAAATGTACATAAGGCCTATAAATCGATAAAAAACCTTTAAGAGATTACAGACAACTGCTATATTTACGGAACTTTTTAACAGGAGCTAAATATGAAGTCCCTCAGTCATCTCATCGGTGTAAGTGCCATTCTCATGTTGGCCTTCACTTTCACCAACTGCACTACCGATTCTGAAGTCACGCAGATTCCAGCAAGCGAACTGGAAGACGATAACAGCGTCAGTTCAAGCAGCGCAGAAAAGGCCGAAACAAAGGCCAAATCCAGTTCTTCCAAGAAGGAAGAAGCAAAGTCTAGCGAATCCAAATCCAAGAAGAGCTCCGCCAGCAAGGACGACGAGAAAAAGGACAGCGCTAAAGACAAGTCTTCGTCTTCTTCTGTCAAGAACGATTCCGAAGATGAAGTTAGCAGTTCTTCTAGCAAAGAAGAAGAAGCAAAGTCCAGCTCCAGTGCCAGAAAGATTCGCGTGCCGGGCATGGAAGATGATGAAGACAACAACGACAACACAAGCAAGTCCTCTTCGAGCAGCTCCAAGCCGACAGCCAAGAGTTCTTCTTCGGAAGTCGCCAAGGACACCGTTAAGACAGACACAACAACTGTCGTGACCGACAAAGATAAAGAAAACAATATGGAAAAGCTCGACAGCGCCGAGCAGAAGGAAATCGAAGACCTCATCGACAGCGGCGACACCACCATTACCCAAATTGACTCACCCGACAAGGTTGAAAGCGACAGCCTTGATTTCGAAAACAACGATTACTACTGCAAGACTCCGGACGGCTCTTGGTACAGGCTGAAAGAAAACAAGGCCAAGACGTTCTGGAAGCTCGTGTGGGATTTCACCGTGTACATTTTCACGGGTCGCCACTACTACGACTTCACGAAGGTTTGCGAAGAACTCTACATGCGTCCGAAGAACTAATCTTCGATAGTCAGAAAGGATATCTAAAAGACCCGTTGGACAAGCCAACGGGTCTTTTGTTTTTAAACAAAAAAATGGCGGCCATGAAATCATGAACCGCCAATCTTTTAAATTACTTTGCCGTGTTAGCAGCGACTTCGAAAGCCTTGCCGAGCTTCGCAAGAGCCTCATCGCATTCCGCTTCGCTCACGTTCAGCGGCGGCAACATACGCAGCACGTTGCCCTTGGCGCTCAGCACCATGAGCTTTTCGGCGCGGGCAGCTGAGATGATGTTGCCCACCGGCATCGCTTCGTCGAGAGCCACACCGAGAATCAAGCCTTCGCCGCGGATTTCCTTGGCAAAGCTGTACTTTTCGGTAAGAGCCTTGAGACCAGCCTTAATCTGGGCAGAGCGTTCGGCGACATTCTTAAGGAGACCCGGAATCTGCTTCACGACAGCGAGACCTGCGGCACATGCAATCGGGTTACCGCCGAAAGTCGTGCCATGATCACCGGCCTTGAGCTGGTCGGCAATGTGCTGACGCAGGAGAACGGCACCGAGCGGGAGACCGCCACCGATACCCTTGGCAAGCGTTACGAGGTCCGGATTCAAGCCATACTTTTCGAAACCGAGGAAGGTTCCGAGACGGCCCACGCCAGCCTGCACTTCGTCGACAATCACGAGGCAGCCGCATTCCTTCTGCAAGCTGTTGATGGTCTCGACCATTTCCTTCGAAAGCGTCATTACGCCACCTTCGGCAGCGAGGCTTTCGAGCATGATCGCGCAAGTGTCCTTGTTGACTTCCTTCTTGAGGGCTTCGCAGTCGTTCCAAGTGACGTGTACGAAGTCACCCGGCATGGAGCCGAAGCCTTCGCGGATAGCCGGCTGACCCGTTGCAGAAAGAGCAGCAAAAGTACGGCCGTGGAAACTGTTCACGAACGTCACGATTTTCTGGCGATTCTTTTCACCCTTCCGATCGAAGTACTTACGTGCAAACTTAATAGCGCCTTCGTTGGCTTCGGTACCGGAGTTGCAGAAGAAAGCCTTGTCGAACTTGGTGATTTCGAGGAGGGCCTTGCCGAGTTCGATTTGCGGGTAGTTCGGGTAAAGGTTGCTGATGTGGTTGAAGTGGTTCATCTGTTCCACCACCGCATCCTTGATGGCCTGGTTCTGGTGACCGAGCGCATTCACGGCGATACCTGCCACGAAGTCCAGGTACTTGTTGCCCTGGTCGTCAAAGAGGTAAGAGCCTTCGCCCTTCACGAAGTTGATGTCTGCCTTGCCGTAGAGCGGCGCGATAATTTGTTTGTCCTGTTCCAACAGGTTAGCGCAAGATTGTGCCATAGTTTAAATCTCCATTAATTTGTTTGCCAAAGTGTTCCGCGTCCTTCCAACCCACGATGTGGATGCTCTTGAGTCCTCGTCGGATCGACTTGAAACTCTCGCGGACTTTGGGAATCATACCGCCGGAGATGACGCCAGCCTCGATCAGCTTTTCGGCGTCCGCTTCGCTCAGTTCGGGAATTACGTTCTTGTTTTCGTCCATCACGCCCGGCACGTCGCTCACCAGCACGAACTGGTCGGCTTCGAGCGCCACAGCCAGTTCACTTGCGGCGGTGTCGGCGTTCACGTTCCAGCTTTGGCCTTCGCCAATGGAAATCGGGCTGACCACCGGAGTCCAACCGGCACTCCACAGGTCAGCGACAATCTTCGGGTTCACCTGCTTGATTTCGCCCACCAGGCCAAGGTCCACCTTGCCCTGTTTCTTGACGACCTGGAACAGGTTGCCGTCCACGCCGGAAATGCCGATGGCGTTGCAGTTGTTGTTCAGCAACATGCGCACGAGCTTCTTGTTCACGTGGCCCGAGAGGGTCATCTCGACCATCTTCATGATGCCGGGGGTCGTGACTCGCAGCCCGTCGATGAATGTCGGTTGTTCCTTGAGCAAGGCGATATTCTCGTTGATATCCTTGCCGCCGCCGTGAACCACGGCCACCTGACAGCCGCTACCGGGAAGTGCAGAGACTGCCGACACAAAATCAGCGAGCTTGGCTTCGTCGATTGCCAGGCTGCCACCAATTTTTACAACCACTTTTTTCATCGCGGAAATATTCCTCTCGTTTTCTTTGAAAAATTCAACCCAAATTTAGAAAAAGAGATGAAAACGGCTAGGTTTCAATAACGGGAAATTAGAGGAAAATCCCCAAGCGGACCAAAGAATACCTTCAAGTAAAACTTTTTGGACCCCTTTTTCAAATCGTAGGAATCCAGGAAGGAATAGGAATAAGAGGCCGAAATCCTGGCCCAAAGGATATTCACGTTCAAATCGCCATGGGCGCGGAAATAGAGTTCACGCCCTGGACTGAAGGCGAACCAATCCGTATTGTAGCCCACACCGATGGAAACAGGAACGTATTTGCGCAAAATAAAAAATTCCAGAGTGGGGTTCAGCAAAGTTATCACAGCGAACGTAGGTGCAATAAGCGTACTGGAATTAAAAAAGAGAGCCGAAATAAACGAAGCCCCCAGAAGCGAACCATTCACGACCATTCCAGCACCGACCCTTGTGCATGAATCCGTTTCATCCGAAAGAAAATGGTTTCCTATCAATAGAGTATTCAGATATAAACCATTCACGATTTTCGCACCCATCCATACGCCAATAAAGGCATCGACATGGTTCGTCCAAGCAGTCAAATCCCCGCCAAGAGAAACCAAATAATCTGATTTCATTAAATCGTCGCTATAACGTTCAAAGATTCCTGTAGCCTTAACAGAATCGCCGTTCACCTCGGCGAAAGAGAACACACAAAAAACAAATATGAGGCATACAAGCTTACGCATTCGAGTAAAAAATATAAAACAATTATCAAAAGTGTTTTTTCGCCATTTCAATCACTTTTTTAAACTCCTTCTGCTTTTTTTTCTCCCAAAAGTCTTTTTTTTTGTATCTTTAGGTTAAATTCAACCATACACAAGAGGTAATTATATGGCAATCACGAAAGTTTGGCTCGACGAATCCAGCGACGAATGCGTCTCCTGCGGCGCCTGCGAAGCAACTTGCGACGCAGTGTTCAGCGTTCCCGAAAAGATGCAGGTGAAGGAAGGCGTCGATTTCTCCGCTTACGAAAGCGAAATCAAGGACGCTGCTGACAGCTGCCCGGCCGGCGTGATCAAGTACGAATAATTTAAAACGTCCGTACAACGAACAGAACCCCGAGGTTGTATCCAACCTCGGGGTTCGTTTTTTTAGAATGATTTTTCGAACTTAGTTTATCGCTAGAACGCAAGCGCTAAAGCTAGGCCACCTTGTTGGGTCGGAACCACCTGGAGTTGCAGAGCCATGTCGTAGCCCACTTCCAAGTTGTAAATGCGAATAGAGGAATCTACGTATTTGCCGGCGATATAGTAGAGCAAGACACCAACACCGGCAACACCCACGCCAGCCAAAGTGGCAGGCAAGCCAACGCCGCTTTCGCCCATAATCAAATTAACGACACCATAGCCAAAAGTGACTACACCAGCACCGGCCAAAACCACACCCGGATAAAAGAAAACCCTGGAAGTACGATATTCACTGGCCGATCTGGAGTTGGCATTCAATTCGTCAATAATGACATCTTGATCCACCTTGGTTTCTCCAAGGTACCAATCTTTTCCTTTACGCGAAATTTTACCTTTGAAATCACCCGAAGGAGCTTTTGCAACTTCCCCTTCAGAAGCCTCATCGGATGCGGATTCCTCGTCAGACGCCACTGATTCTTCGCTAGACGAAGCATCGTCGCTAGATTCATCCTGTTCGAGAGCCGTTTCTTCATCGGACGGCAGGGCCTCGTCGGCATCCTCCTGCGCAAACGCCAATGCAGCAGACATCATCAGCGAGAGAAAAAAGACGGAAATGGACGAACGCATAAAGCCTCCTATGTGTTTATCCCACGGCACCCAAGATAAAAATACCCCCCAACAAACGATAGTGCGGTAATTTTTGTGTAAAATTGTATTGACGAAAAAGATTTTTTAACACAAAAAATCGCCCCGGCGGGGCGATCTTTGTGAACTAACCTTTACTTGGTAAGGCGCTACTTGGCCTTTTTCATAATCTGCTTGAGCATGGAGTTGAGCTTGCCGACTTGGACAGGAGCGGCAGGCTTTTTCGGAGCAAAGCCCGGACGTTCCTTACCCGCAATCTTGTTCTTGAGGTCGGCGATAGTCGCGTGGCCCTGGATGCCGCCCTGCGGGCGTGCATTGCCGCGATTGTTATCGCGGCCGCGGCCACCGAAGTTGCCGCGGGGACCGCCAACTCGCTGGCCGCGAGGGCCACTGGCTCCCGCACCGGCAACGCCGTCGGTCTGTTCCTGCTTCATCGAGAGACTGATACGTTTCTGGTTCGCATCCACAGCGACCACGCGCACCTTCACGACGTCGCCCACGGTGAGGACTTCCTTCGCGTCGGTCACGTACTTGTCGCTGATTTCGGAAATGTGAACAAGGCCATCCTGGTGAACGCCGATATCCACAAACGCACCGAAGTTAGCGACGTTGGTCACGACACCTTCCATCCAGCTGCCCGTCACAAGGTCGTTGATAGTCTTGATGCGGTCATCGAACTTCGCATAACGGAATTCCTTACGCGGGTCACGGCTCGGTTTCTGGAGTTCCTTCAAGATATCTTCCAAGGTAGCCTTACCCACTTCGTCGGAGAGGAACTCGTCGAGCTTGATTGCCTTCACCGCTTCGGCATTGCCGACCATGTCCTTCACCGGAACGCCGACCTTTTCGGCCATCTGTTCCACGAGGGCGTAGTTTTCGGGGTGCACGGCGGAATCGTCGAGCGGGTTTTCAGCACCCGGGATGCGCATGAAGCCCGCAGCCTGTTCGAAGGCCTTCGGGCCGAATCCCTTCACCTTCTTCAAGTCGTCGCGGCTTGCAAAGGCGCCGTTCTCTTCGCGGTACTTCACAATCGCTTCGGAGAGCGTGTTGCTGAGGCCTGCCACATGAGAGAGGAGCGGGGCGGATGCGCTGTTCACGTCGACACCGACCATGTTCACGCAGCTTTCCACCACTTCGTCGAGACGCTTCTTGAGTTCGCGCTGGTTCACGTCGTGCTGGTACTGACCAACACCGATGGACTGCGGATCGACCTTCACGAGTTCGGCAAGCGGGTCCTGCAGGCGGCGACCAATAGAAATAGCGCCACGGGTCGTCACGTCTTCCTTCGGGAATTCCTGAATAGCAATCATGCTTGCGCTGTACACCGAAGCTCCGGCTTCGGAAACGATGACGCGCGGCGGCACCTTGCCCTTGAACTTGAGAGCCATCTCGCCACAGAAGGCATCGGTCTCGCGGCTTGCGGTACCGTTGCCGATAGCGATGAGGTCAATCTTATACTTGTCGATAAGCTGCATCAGGTAGACAGCCGCGCCAGCCTTGTCGTTGTGCGGTTCATGCGGCTTGATGATGCCGTGGTCCAAGAACTTGCCGTTCTCGTCGAGCACGGCCACCTTGCAACCCGTACGGAAACCCGGGTCGAGAGCGAGCACAGCCTTGTGGC
>NZ_CAMZCS010000057.1 GCF_947305105.1 uncultured Fibrobacter sp.
TAGAGAATAGAGGCTAGCGAAAAGAATCACGCACTTCGTGCGTCAATATAAGACGGCGAAGCCGTGATATTTCTCCCTAGCCCACCACCTAAAGGTGGCCATGCCCACATAAGTGCTAAAGCACTAAGTGGTCAAAGGTAGATCCTAGATTCTTATCCCTAACCCATACCTAGAGATTGCTTCGGGGTTTTCACCCCTCGCAATGACAAGTTTTCCTTAACCACCAACCACTGTTTACTAACCACTTCCTACTGTCTACTGCCTACTGTCTACTCCCTCATACCTCACACCTCAAAGCGAAGCGACCTCATACCCCCCAAACCACTATTTACTACATTTGCCTCCGTGATTCAAGTTCAGAACGTTTCCAAGTCCTTTGGCGAGCAGGTGCTGCTCGACGGTGCCAGTTTTCTGGTAGCTAGCCATGAACGCGTGGGGCTCGTGGGCCGCAATGGCTGCGGCAAGTCGACCCTTTTCAAGATGATTCTCGGGCAGGAATGTATCGACGGCGGTTCCATCGACATTCCCAAGAACTACACCATCGGCTATTTGCAACAGCACATCAACTTCAAGCACCCGACCGTGCACGAAGAGGCCTGCAGCGTTTTGAAGCCCAACGAAGACGGTTGGCTCGAAGAACACAAGGTAGAAGCGATTCTGTTCGGCCTCGGTTTTGACGAAGAATCGATGCACAAGAGCCCGATGCTTTTGTCCGGCGGTTTCCAGATTCGCCTGAACTTGGCGAAGGTGCTCGCGAGCGAGCCCGACATGCTGTTGCTCGACGAACCGACGAACTACCTCGACATTGTTTCAATGCGCTGGCTCAGCCGCTTTTTGCGTGCCTGGAAGGGCGAAGTACTGCTGATTACGCACGACCACCACTTTATGGACGAGGTCTGCACGCACACGGTTGGCATTCACCGCCACAAGATGCGCAAGGTGAAGGGAACTGTCGAAAAGCTCCGCGAAACCATCGCCGAAGAAGAAGAAGTCGCCCAGCGCACGCAAGAAAACGAGGCGAAAAAGAAGGAACAGCTCGAAAAAGTCATCGAACGTTTCCGCTACAAAGCCGCCAAGGCCGCAATGGTGCAGTCCAAAATCAAGGCCGCCGCAAAGCTCGCAACTGGCGAACGACTCACCCACGAACGCAACCTGGATTTCAGTTTTACCGAAGCCCCCTTCCCCGGCAAGCGCATGCTACAAATCAAGGGGATTTCGTTTGCGTACCCGAACAAAGACGATAACGGGAACGTGCAGGGAATGGGCCCGGAACTCATTACCGATTTGACGATGGAAGTCTTCAAGGGCGACCGCATCGCGGTTATTGGCCCGAACGGACGCGGCAAAACGACTCTCCTGAACCTCATCGCAAAAGAACTTGAACCGACCGTAGGCGAAATCAGCCACAACCCGAACTTGCAGATAAACTATTTCGGGCAGACAAACATCAACCGCCTGAACCTCGACAATACCGTCGAAGAAGAAATCGCGACCGCCATCGAGGAAGTCTCGCAAAAGAGCCGCGCCCGCGGGCTTGCGGGCCTCATGATGTTCAGTGGCGATGCCGCGCTCAAGAAAGTGAAAGTTTTAAGCGGTGGCGAACGCAGCCGTGTGCTGCTCGGGAAAATCCTTGCAAGCCCCTGCAATATGCTGTTGCTCGACGAACCGACGAACCACCTTGACATGGAAAGCATCGAGAGCCTTATCGATGCGCTCGAGGATTACGAAGGCACGGCAATGGTGGTCACTCACGACGAAGAACTGCTGCATGCGTTTGCAAACCGCCTCGTGGTTTTTGATGGTGGCAAGTGCCGCATTTTCGAAGGTTCCTACGCCGACTTCTTGGAAAAGGTGGGCTGGGCATCTGAAAAGAAGCCCGGCGGATCCGAATCCGCGAACATCAAGGTCTCAAACATCGACGTGAAAACGGACGCTCCCTCGGCAGCCCCCCGCGCCAAAGAAGACCGCAAGGCCCGCGCCGACTACATCGCCGAACGCAGCAAAGTCATCAAGCCGCTCGAAAAAGAACTCGCTCGCCTTGAAGCAGAAATCGCAAAAGCCGAGGCCTTGGGTGGCGAACTCGAAGCAAAGCTTGTGACTGCATCGGAAAGCGGCGACGGCAACGCCATCACCGCCATCGCCAAAGACATGGACGACAACAAGAAAAACATCGACCAGCTCTACGAAGCATGGGAAAAAACGACCGCCGAACTCGAAGCCGCAAAAGACAAATACCCGATCTAGCTATGAGCTGTGAGCGGTGAGCAATGAGCTATGAAATTTTATCGTAATTCAACAGTTTATCCCACTTTTTTTTAAAGTGGGATATTCTTTTACTCATAGAGATAGCTATTTAACGTTGTGAGAATAGAAGCGTCGGCCAAGGAAGGGGAGGGTGCAGGGAGGGGACCGTGCGGCCTTCGCAACTCCGAGCTGGGTCCCCTCCCGCATTATCTCAAGTGAGAATAATGAAAAAAGAAGACCTCTAGTAAATATCCGATATAATATTAAGCCTTTGCCAAAAAACTATTTCCCGCGGATGATTCCCATGGTACGAGTATCATCCTTCGTCCCGATTTTATCCTTGCCGACTCGCACCTTCCAACTCAACTTTGATACATAGGCTCCCGTACCCGCAACGCGTCCCTGCTTGCTGCGACCATCCCACGCAAGGAACACCTTGCCCGGATTCCTAGTACAATCTCCGTTGAACAGCGCATCCGAACAACTCACTCCACCCTTGTTCGAATTGACATACTGCCCCAAGTTCGTAAAGTAGTAGACTTCCCATTCAATGCGGATATCCTCGAGCGGCACGGAATCTCTGGCGGTAATTCCTAATTCCTGCAAGTCGTAACCCAAAACATGCCCAGGAACACCGAACGCCTCGACAATTTGTTTCATTGACCATTCTGTAGGGACAAGGTAAGGCTTGATTGCATTCTCACCAGGACCATTTTCGGGAGCAAGAACCTTCTCAGCCGAAATCTTCACCACCTCGGTCACATCCAATGTCAGTCGCTGCCCGCCGATAATGCGAACCCAAGGGTTGCCCGCATGGGGAGTGTTCCCACTAAGGTCTGGCAACACACCCATGCCCAAACGCACAGAATCGCCCACTGCCGGAGCCGGGTGCGTCTCGTCTGTATAGAAATAGAGATCGTATCGAGAGCCATTCGCCATTGTATTAAACGTCGACATACTCAACAAGTTGGAATTTTCCATACCTGCACGCCAAATTCTGAAATTAAACGCCGATGCCATGTCAATCCCGGACGGATCCGTTCCCTCGCTCAAGAAAACAGAAAGCATCGTCACGTTATCGGATTTGATGGTGACCACGGCACTCTTGATAATTGCACCGATCTTCTCGTCAATGAACTGCACCATCGTATCAAGCGAAATCGTATCGCCTTGTTCCTCGTCGTAATAACGGAAGTGGTACCTGAACGTACCATGGTACTTGTCCTTTTCCAGCCCGGTAAAGACTTCCGTCGAGAAAGCGTCCGAAACCTCCACAAGCGACTGCTCACTCGCAACATGCGAAACGACACTCGCCCAGTCCGGCGTAATGTGCCAGGCGCTGTCACCGAACATCCACTTTGTATGGTCCGGGAACCTGCCATCAAACGGTTCGTTGAAAAGTACAAGCAAACTATCTGCGATGCCGTCACCGTTGCGGTCGTACATCTCAGCCTTGGTCGCAATCGGCACCTTCGGCTTTTCTAGATTGATATTCTTCCAGACAAGCACGTTCTGCACATACTCGCTGCCCACGCGGAACGAGCCGTTCACCACCGCATCCGTACCCATAACATAGAACGTTGCATAGCCCATCGAATCCGTCTCGATAATCTTGATGGCAGAACTGTTCATATCTAAGAAGGTCAGCGAATCTGCTGTATACAAGCCCAGCATCGAGAAGCAATCTGCACACACCATGTCGCCGTAAACCACCGCGATGCGGACTTTATACGGCACAAAGGCAAGCGTTCCCAATTCCATCGATACCGTATCGCCCGGGATAAACGCCCCTGTGGAATCCACAAAGACAATTGTCGGCTTCGGCCATTCCGGTACAGTGAAATAAATATCGGTAGACTGCGTGGGGTCCGAAGAAAGGTAACATTCAAGCACGTAGGTGCCTGGTGCCAGCGAGCGCGTTTTCACAATCATGTTCGTATCGATGACAAAACCCGCCATGTCTTCGGAAATAGTGATACCGCCGTAATTGACACCGGGATTCAGCGATACACCGCCCTCTTGCAAGCTGCCCGTGAGGCTCTTCAAGACAAATGCAGACTGCGCAGGAACCGTGTCGACCTTGCCCGTTTTGGAAATGTCGCAACCCAGCGACTCCTCCACGAGAATCTGCAGCAGCTGGTATTCGATAGTCGTGTCGGTACGCGGGATGTGCACCGGGAAGAACGTCTTTTCGGTCTGCAGGTTGATGGAGGTGCGCATCTTGAAGTTCGAACCCACCGCGTTGCGCTCGGAGAAGAAAATCTGGAAGGGATATTCCTTGCCCTCGACAAGGCCGAGCGTATCCAAATTCACCGCCCCCTCGACAGGGCTGTGGCAGCCACCGATATCCACCACCAGGCGGTTGTCGATGTAGACCCACACGTCGTCATCGCCACGGAACTCGAAATACTGCCCCGGAATATACTGGAACTGCGCCGAAATCTTCATCGAGAAACTGTAGTTGTGGCGGCAGCCACTCACGTTCCAGTCGAACTTCGGATTTTTCACCGTCTTTGCATCGTCTAAATACTGGAAATCGTCAATAGGATAGAAACCTGGATTGATGGTGTCGTTGCAGTCGTCCTCGTTAGTGAAGTCCGCTAGCCAGAAACCTTCCTCGTCAAGCGAGAGGTCGATATCGCGGCAAGTCGCATTCGTGTACTCCTTGCCCGCAGCATCGTGCGCCACCACCTGCGGCACAAACCACTTCTCGATTTCATGACCAGCAGAACAGATAGACCACGGGAACACCGAAGAATCCACGCGAGCAGGCACCCCATTCACCAAAGTATCCTGGACCATCCCCACAGCAAGACCACCGCATGTCTTGAGGTCGGTCAGCTGTCCGTTCTGGTCGTAGTTGCGCACCGTCGTATAGTCGTTACCACCGTAAATGCCGCCAAAATCCACGTCGATACTGTCCGCATACGATTCGCCGGCCCAGTCCAAAACAAGCGCCGAAATCTTGAGCTCGGGGCAACGGCCAAGGCGACCCGGATAAGTGTTAGAGAACGCAGGGCCACTCGTAGAAACAGGATAAGGATACACCCACACAGTATCGTGCAGCGCCATCATCGAATCCAGCCGGACCGGGTTGCCATCAGGAATTCCTGCACCCTGCACGCCCTCGGCATTGTAGTAATCCATGCCGAAAGTCTGCTTGAAGAACACGCCCCAATCTTTTGCATGCTTGTAGTAGGTGCCCTCGTACCATCCGCAAGTGTCCTTTTTCCTGTCGAGCGGGAGCGGGCCCATCTTCACCGTATCGTCCTGGTCGAGCACGAGCATCGAAGGCGACATGTCGTCCCACGGGCTCAGCAAACGCACGACCTTGGGTTCGGGCGGGTAGAACTGCAAATCAATGGAACCCAGGCTGGTGCTCGCATAGAACCAAGTCTCGTAAATGCCCGACGGGAAAAGCTCCAGAGCCTTCATCTGCGAACCCTGCTGGAAATAAGGATGCTGCGGCCACTCGTTACTGCCGCGCAAAATCTGGAAGTCCGCCATCTGCGAGCTCCACTTCGGCGAGCCCACCAGCGTATCGTCGAACGAGTAATGACGCCAGAAGCGGTATTCCCCTTCGGAGCTCATCGGAGTCGGCTGATTCAGGATATTGTTCCCGATCGTGATGTAGAAAGTGCTGTCGCGGTAGCTTGTGTTGTTGCGCCACGGATGGTAAATATGCAGCACGCGCGTATCGTCGAAGCACGTCCCAAGCGAGCCTATTGTCGATGATGCAGTCGGAGCAGCCTCGGTGCCGTCGACATAGATAGTGTCGTTGGCCTGGAGCGCGGCAGAAAGGTCAATAGAAAGGTTCGTATCGGCAGGGACAGAAAGCCAAGGAGCCATGTAACGTGTGAAATAAGCCGTCTGCGCCGGGTTCGCGGCAATCATCGCCGGAGTCACCGCGCCGTAGAACCAGCCACATTTCGTGTTGTCGCCCGGAACAAAGCGCATCAGCACAGAATCCATGCCAAAGTACATCTGCGGGAGCGCCTTGTTGCCCCAGGGGCTCTTGAACCACACCACCTTCGCACCCGGAGCCATGAATGACTTGGTGTACTTACCCGTCGTGGCATCCGTGTACAGCCAAATCTCGGAATCCGTACCGAAAAAACCGCCTATCGGGAATTCCTTCTCACCGCCGGCATCCCAATCGACGCAGGCATTGTTGTTGAAATTGACATCGGATGTGTTGGGGCAGAACTTAAAGTTGAACTTCATCCATTCCTGGAAATCGGCCAAAGTCTTGCCGGACCACGTGTACACATACCAGTGGTCGCCCTCTTCGGTCATGATCGTCTTGGAAGTCGCCCCGTAACTGGGCGTGTAATCACCGCCAGCACCACCAAGGACATGGGGAACATAGTCGGCAGAAGTAGGATCATTACGGAAGGGAGACTGGATATGCACGGTCAGGTCGGCCCATGCAGCTCCAAAAAGAAAGAAAAGAACAGAAACTACCGCCAAGGTACGTTTCATAAAACACGTCTCCTTATATTGCCCTAACCCCTTCAGGCATTAAAATACGTTTTTATTCGAAAAATGGCGAAAAATATCAAATAAATAGGAATCAGGCGAAAAACGAGTGACGAAGGACAAGAGAAAAAGCAAACAGCAGGCTGTGAGCGGTGAGGTATGAGGGAGTAGAGAGTAGGAAGTAGACAGTAGACAGTAGGAAGTAAGGTTGTCATTGCGAGGGGCGAATAGCCCTGAAGCAATCTCGATCAGAGAATCTAGAGACTAGGATCTAGGGGCTATGAGGTCGCTACGCTCTGAGGTCGGCGCGTTGCGCCTTTGAGGTATGAGGTAAGGTAGGAAGTAGGCAGTAGACAGTAGGAAGTAAGGTTGTCATTGCGAGGGGCGTAGCCCCGAAGCAATCTCTAGGTATGAGTTAGGGATTAGGATCTGGGGGTTAGAGATTGTCATTGCGAGGGGCGAATAGCCCCGAAGCAATCTCGATCAGAGAATCTAGGGACTAGGATCTAGGGAAAAATATCACGGCTTCGCCGTCTGTCAATAACGCACGAAGTGCGTGATTCCTATTCACAGGCCTCATGGCTCACTGCTCATAGCTCATTGCTATTTCCTCGCGCCTCATCTCTAAAACCCGAGTTGCAGTAACAGCCCGCCGCCGGGTTCGTTGAAGTTTATCGTCGGCGTGACGCGGAGCTTCCACCTTTCGTATTGCTTGTTGTAAATATCGGCTTGATGCGGACTTCCATCATCAATCAACAATCCTATTATAGACGGAATTAAGGCTATAGCACCACAAATTACCATAAGACCGCCCGTCACAAGCAAAATTACCCCAGGTACACGCCCAAGAATAGCAGTCGATACATAATCGTAGTCTCGAAAGGTGAGATATTTCCCTAATAAGGTCGCGGGGACGCCATAAACAGCTCCAAAAAAAACATAAAGCCATCCCTCGTTAGCATCCGCATGCAACGACAAACAGCTCGTAGCCCAATCCCTGTAAACCTCGGAACTGTCCTCCAGAGGTTCCGCCCCATAGACGATTGCCAACAACTGTTCCTCGGTTGCATTGTAAGGAATCGTTTGTGTCACCGGAAAAGATTCTTCACGACATCCACGCCGGACAACAATCCAAGCACGTTGAACAATAGTCCCATAACCTTGACCCTCTGCATAGGGATAACTGCCATAATTGGAGGCAGGGAAGCTCACCGAAGAATACTTAACATAAACCGTATCACTGTATCTTGAAGATGCTTCAGCAAAAACGCTCAAGAAAAACAGTAAAAATAGGACCATCGGTTTCATAAAATGAAGATCCTCACCGCTAAAACCCGAGTTGCAATAACAGCCCGCCGCCGGGTTCGTTGAAGTTTATCGTCGGCGTGACGCGGAGCTTCCAAGCCTTTTCGCGTTCCTCGTATTTCTGAATCCGTTCATCGGGAGGTGCGAAAAGCCAAATTATCGAACCAATAATATCTACAGAAAGAAACGCAATCCCTGTTGCCAGAAAAAGCACGCCAGAGCCCCTTCCTAGAATCTTTGTAGCAGTATAATCGTAATCGACGTAAAGCAATCCAATACCCACTGCAGTAGAAAGTCCTCCAACAAAAAGGCCATATAACAACGCGCCAGAAAAACCTCTAGTCTGTTCTTCCTTGCAATTCGATGCCCATTGGCCGTAAATCCTTGAACTATCCTGCAAAGGCTCTGCGCCATACACTCTTGCAAGCAGGGAATCCTCGGGTTCGTTGGGATCAATTTTTTCATTTACCGCAAAATATTCCTCGCGACACCCGCGACCAACCACGATGCAAGACTGCGCGCCCGTATCACAGCGGGAATAGCCTTCCTCCACCGCAATAGAATCCTCTACAAAAACCGTATCGGGAAGAATAGGAGAAGGATCATACGCAGCGAAACAACACGCACCACAAACAAGCACGTATAGAATGACATACCGAATTTTTGCAAACAGGAAAAACATCACTGGAAGCACGCTGCTACAAGCTTTCTATTCACTTAATTTCATCAAATTTAATATGATAACCATAGTCCATTAGCTTTTTGATGAAAGGAACCACATCTTTTATCAAAATATCTTTCTGAACACGTAGTATCATTACAGCATAACGAGCCTTATTCGGCAATTTTGGAAGAGTCTTTTCTATAAACTCCCACAAAGACTCCTCTTTATCAAAAGCATTGATTTCATATCCATCGGCCTCTCCGGTTTTATTTAAACTAACCGCATAGGCATAACCCTCATTCTTTCTATAAAAGGTCAATAAAACAGCGGTATCCGCAGCAGCACACCATTGTACATCCGCATCGCGAATATTATGATCCGCTATCATTTCTTGGACTCTACTTGTTCCAAAAAGGAAATCCGAAATTCTCGCATCATTCAACTGTTGGCACCAAAAGGAAAAAAGCACATAGTAACGCGTGTGGGGTTCATGCAACCAGTAAATTTCTTTATAATTAGACCCAAAAGCTAATTGAAACGAATCAAAGATGAACGAAACGGCCAGATAGGAACTATAGAATACATCATAGGTAACATCGTCGTCATAATGAATTTTGGCTAAAGGGTAATCATTATGGATTTGTTTTCGCTTTTCATAGTCATCCTCAAGTGTAAGGATCTGCAAGACTTCATCGCCTAAATTCTCTCGAATCATTTTTAAGTCTTTATGTAGAGAATCAGCCAATAAATTGTAGTTTGAATCAATCACTAAAACATCGGTAGAGAAATCTGCAAAAGACCTATCGATAACCTTCCCGTCGAACGAGTATGCATTCAATGAGTATGCATCAGCCCGCACATCCAGGACGACCTCGCCCTGTTTCGGTGTCATGAAGTCCTTTTTCGCATTGTCGCAAGCAACAAGGAGCAAAAGGAACAGGCAAAGAAGGTAATTGATGAATCGAGTCATTTGTATAGAATATAAAAAAAGCCCCCCGGAAGGTTTACCTTCTGGGGGGCGAGAATCCAGCGACGCCCTACTCTCCCGGACCCGGAGGCCAGGTACCATCGGCG
>NZ_CAMZCS010000058.1 GCF_947305105.1 uncultured Fibrobacter sp.
GTTTTCTCCGCGTACGCGGAGGTGTTTCTTGCGGAAATTCGCATAAAAACGCAAGTTTCCGGTTTTCTCCGCGTACGCGGAGGTGTTTCCGCCCGACACGGAGTTAGGCGGCTCCGCATCGAGTTTTCTCCGCGTACGCGGAGGTGTTTCCGCAATAGTCAACTTAACGCTTTTTGGAACGGAGTTTTCTCCGCGTACGCGGAGGTGTTTCTCCGTTCAAATTCATCTTTCCCGACAACAACTGGTTTTCTCCGCGTACGCGGAGGTGTTTCTACCGCGCATTACAATCTTTTGTAAAACCTTCGGTTTTCTCCGCGTACGCGGAGGTGTTTCCGGGTGTTGATACCTTCCTGCACACTATGGTAGGTTTTCTCCGCGTACGCGGAGGTGTTTCCCGAGGGCCTCCGCTGCACCTTCGGCTGGCTGCGTTTTCTCCGCGTACGCGGAGGTGTTTCCTCATTTACTTGAAGAAGTCCAAGTCCTATTTCGTTTTCTCCGCGTACGCGGAGGTGTTTCTAACGCACTTGCGGTTCAAGCCGCCCAGGAGGAGTTTTCTCCGCGTACGCGGAGGTGTTTCTTGATTTTCTGAAATTCGCCGCCATGCGGAACGGTTTTCTCCGCGTACGCGGAGGTGTTTCTATCATGAAAACAAAAACTGTCGATTGGCAGCAGTTTTCTCCGCGTACGCGGAGGTGTTTCTCTCACGACCTTCAGCCTCTGCATTAAGATTACGTTTTCTCCGCGTACGCGGAGGTGTTTCCATTCAGTGAAAATTCTTTCGGATAAGATAGAAGTTTTCTCCGCGTACGCGGAGGTGTTTCTATTGGCTTCGGTCAATTGCCGCGCCATTGCCAGTTTTCTCCGCGTACGCGGAGGTGTTTCTGATTATCGGGAGCTTTTCGGTTGTTCGGTTTCGTTTTCTCCGCGTACGCGGAGGTGTTTCTAGCGTCCATATCAATACCATAACCGAGACCACGTTTTCTCCGCGTACGCGGAGGTGTTTCCGACTCTTCGCCACACATGGCTTTAGTTCCGGGGTTTTCTCCGCGTACGCGGAGGTGTTTCTAAAGAAATTCCTTGCACCCGTAATCACGATGCGTTTTCTCCGCGTACGCGGAGGTGTTTCTAGCTACGCGCAACGTCCACCTTTTCGTCATGCGTTTTCTCCGCGTACGCGGAGGTGTTTCTACATCTTTTTACGTTGCTAAGTATGTCACGAAGTTTTCTCCGCGTACGCGGAGGTGTTTCTGGCAAAAGAAAGTACATTCTAGGTGCTGGACAGTTTTCTCCGCGTACGCGGAGGTGTTTCCGAACTCGAAAGCATATTGGTATCAGCCGATTGGTTTTCTCCGCGTACGCGGAGGTGTTTCTGCGATATTTGTTGTCGGCAACGGCACGGACGAGTTTTCTCCGCGTACGCGGAGGTGTTTCTTTGTTTTACGTTCAAAAAAGCCGACTTACGCAGTTTTCTCCGCGTACGCGGAGGTGTTTCCGTGGCTTTGTCGGTGCTTGCCGATCGCGCGGGGTTTTCTCCGCGCAAGCGGAGGTGTTTCCCTGCAACGACCGCCACGTGCGATGGCGACACGGTTTTCTCCGCGCAAGCGGAGGTGTTTCTCTTGAAAGCTGTAAGTCGTGCACGATAGCCGAGTTTTCTCCGCGCAAGCGGAGGTGTTTCCAAGGATGCGCCCCAGGGCAAAGGTAAGATTCTGTTTTCTCCGCGCAAGCGGAGGTGTTTCTTTGTCATTCCGGAACCTTGGAAATTCCGTCCAGTTTTCTCCGCGTACGCGGAGGTGTTTCCAATTCGCGCGGTCCTCGCTCTTGCATTTTTCAGTTTTCTCCGCGTACGCGGAGGTGTTTCCTTGTCGGAGCGCTTCTCGGAAGCCTCCATGCGGTTTTCTTCGTGTGCGCGGAGGTGTTTCTGGCTAAATTCAAGAAGAAAAAAGGCGGGACCAGTTTTCTCCGCGTAAGTGGAGGTGTTTCTAACATTCAAAACGATGTCAAGGTGGAAAACGCATTTTCTCCGCGTAAGCGGTGATTCTATCGATTCACAATAAGGATTATTCCGTTGTGAAAACATTTAGGGCGGCACTCTTTCGGGTGTCGTCCTCTTTATTTGCGAATCTCTCGAATCTTGTCGTCTGAATTTTAACTAAATACGAAAAATTTTTAGACATTCCATATTTCGTTCAAATTGTTATTTCTTCTCGCTTGCGTCGTAAACGGCTTGTTTGTCGGCAACGCAACGGTTGAATTCCGACATAAAGGATTCAGCACCCTGTCGGATGTCGTCCAAGATTTCCTTGTGTGACATCTTGGAATGTCTCAGGGAATTGTATTCGCGCAGTTTGCGGATGTCTTCTGCATCAAAACGATTGCTCATTTCGGGAGTGTCCATGTTATGCTTCCTCCAATAATGCAGTGGGTGGATAAATCAGCAGGTCCTTTCGACCCTGCATTGTGGTGATGACCTTAATTCCGCGAATTGTCTTGACATTAACAATGTGCTTGAAATTCCACGAAATAATGATGTCACAATCATTGAGAATTGCTGCCGCAATATGCTGGCAATCATCTAAACTTTTTTGCTTGAGTATTCCGAAATCGATGAACTTTTCAGCAAGAGCAATCGTGTCTTCCGTTATTTCGACAACATTGAAGTTAATTTCGCGGAGATGCTTGAAGAATAGTTCCTTCTTGTGAAGATCCTTGCATTCGTTAAGTTCTTTCAAAACGACCTGGGACAAAAAAATATCGTAATCTCCCTTTTTGAGGGATTCCCATACTGCTCGTGTATCAGCCATCTTTTCAGGAGCATCGTCCTGTTCAAGATAGCTGATGACCGATGTGTCCAGATACACTTTGAGTTTTCGGAAGTTCAAATCCATATTTTAAATATACTATAAATGAGGTAAAAAAGTTTAAAGTCCCATTTCCAAATATGTGCCCAGGGTCTTCGCAACCCGCAGAATCTTTGCGTATTTCATGAGCTTCGCGATATTCCTGTCGCGCCGTTTGAGATAGTTCTTGACAATTTCTGTGCAGACGTCGATGCCGATTTTGTTGCGGAATTTTACGGCGTCGCAGACGCATTTTTCGATGTCAAAAATTTTGACCCTGTAGCCGGAAATGGTTTCCGTGGTAACGCCTATGCTCAGAGCTTTGTCAGACAGGTTATGGAGCTTAAAGTTCGGATACTGGGGCACAACGACTTTGCGGCCCCTTTTTATTGCAATATCATATTGCTGCGGGACTTGCGTCGTGAGTTCGTAATGTTCCCATGCCGAGAACATGCAGAGGATTCCACCGGGAATCAGAGACTCAACATCGACCATTACATCGGCTAGGGCAATCTCTTCTGCATAAACACCGCGTTTAACACGAACCAGTTCGCCCTGTTTCGCCTTTTGGAGAGTGGCGTAGTATTGCGCTCGTCCTTGCTCGCAAACCATGCCCGCGGTTATGAAGTTCTTCTCGTACATATGTATAAATCTACTACAAATATACAAAAATGTAGTAGATTTGTACATAAAAAAGTGGGATAATCTTCCTAAATCTTATGATTTCCCCACCTCCACCAGAAAATCTTCCCGTTTTAGCCCATGTTCCGTATAGGGGTCCTCGTCGGGATATCCTACGGGATTGCAGAGCAGCAAGTGCCTTTTGCCGAGCCTGTCAGTGTACTCACGCTTGATGGCGGTGTGGGTGTGGCCCGCTTGCCAGATGCTTCCGTCGTCCATGTTCTCGAGGTATTTGGCTCCGTGGAAATAGAAAAAGTTTGAGCAGGGGTCGTGTTTGTAACGTTCCGCCATGTCGAATTCCAGCGGCAGAAAGTGCGACGTCATGATTTTCGGGCGTTGCGCGGTGAGTTTGCGGAAGGCTCTGTCGTAATGTCGCCAGAGTTTGTCGGTGTTGTTCTGCATGTATCTCCAATGGATTCCGTCGAACCATCGTGTCGCCCACAAAATTTTGTTTGATATTTCAGATGCGCCGGGTGTATGCTTGTACTTGAAATCGCACATGCCCATGCAACCGGCGACATCGCCTGCGATGCGGTTCTCAAGCAGTTGGATATTCGGGATTTTTTCTGCTTCAGCAAGGAAGTATTTTATCTTGCTTTCGGATGTGGTGAATTCTCGGTCCGTCTCGAAACGCCCAATGTATTCTGTGATGATGTCGTGGTTCCCGAGGCACACGTAGACCGTGCTGTATTTTTCGGCGATGAACTTCAAAAATTCTACGTAGGTGTAATAGTTGTTCGCGATATCGCCCGCGATGCAGCAGGCGTCTGCCGGTAGAAAGTTGCGCTCGAAGAAGACTTCGAAATGTTTGCGCAGTACTGCGACTGTGCGAGTCACCGGTACATAGAAATCGACGTGTAAATCGCTGACAAAAAAGTAAGTCATTCGATTAATCTATACTCGCATTATGCGATTGTCAAGTGAAAGATGTGGGAATGAAATTTCGGGAAAATACCCTCGAAATGCAAACTGGTTTCTCTATAATTATAGACGTTTTAAACGGAATTTTTGTCGGCCTATTTTTGGAAAATTAAGTTTGCTTGACTAGTGCTTCTCGCCGGTTTATATTGTCGATGTTTGAAATATTCATCGACAATATCGACAGGGGAATGTACAATGGCCAAGCGCAAGCCGCTTAAGGACTGTATCGTGAAGCCGGGCGAAAAGAGCCCGTTTGCAAATTTGCTGGTGGATTTGGCTTTCAAGAAGGCTTTTGACCCGGACAAACCTTCAAGCCGTGAAAACCTAGTGAACCTGCTGAATGACCTGTTGGAACCGCAGCTCAAGCGGCCCATCAAGAACGTGTGGACTCGCAACGTGGCGAAAAACCTGAGCGGGAGCAGGGAATCCCGCACGGCGATTTTTGACTTGCATTGCGAAGACGACATGGGCAACCTCATTGAGATAGAGGTGCAAATTCGCAGGCAAGACCACTTCCTGAAAAGGCTAGCTTTCTACGCCAGCGAGATAATCGCGAATCAGGCAGAACCTGGCGACGAATGGGATTACGACATCAAGCCGACATACGTCATCGCACTTACTCAACACACGATGTTTGGTGATGATCGGATTGTCCATCGTGCTACGGTTACCGACCTGGATACGGGTGAACAGTTTCTGGACACATTCAATTTCACTGCCATCGAACTTTCGAAGGTTCCCTTCTTCATTGAGCCTGGCTCTTCTAGTCTTCGCAAGTGGCTTTTCTTTTTGCGTTTCTTAGATAAGCTCAAGGAACTGCCTGCCGAACTGGACGAGAAAAAATTCGAACAGTTGACGGAAAGTTCAAAAGTGTCTAAATTCAGTAAAGAAGAATTCGAGGCTTACCAGAAAGTGTATCACGAAAAATGGGACCATAACGTCATGGTGAAGGGCGTATTCGAGGAATTCGCGGATGAGATCAACGCGAAGGTTGCCGAGAGCGTTTCTGAAAAAACTCGCGAAATTGCCCGGAAGATGAAATCCAAGAATATGCCGGTTGAACAGATTGCTGAGTTGACCGGCTTCTCCGTGGAAGAAATCAGTAATCTTTAATTTCCCTTCTTCTCTTTACACTGCGCGGAATCCGTCGTCGCCGAGGTCGATTTTCCCTTCGCGGAAGAGCGTCCCGAGAATCTTCTTGAATGTCTTTTTCGACATGCCGAATTCTTCGCGGATGGTGTCCGGGTCGGTGTGGTCGCCGTAGGGGAGGAATCCGCCTGCTTCGGCGAGTTTCTGCATGATGGCGTCGGGGCTGTCGCTCTTCATGAGTCCCTTGTAGCCAACGGGCGTCAGGTTGAGCGTGATTTTTCCGTCGCTGGTGAAGCGCTGGATAAAGCCGGGCATCGTGTCGCCGATGTAGATGCGCTGCATGCCGCGGGTGAGCATGAGCCTGCCGGTGTAGCGGTAGTCCACCAAAAAGTCGACGTAGTCCTGGGTCACTTCGTAGGCGGCGAGCTGTACGCGCTGCCCGATATGCAATTCGCTCGTGTCTAGGTCGAGGAAGCTCTTGATTTTTTCTGTCGCCACGAGGCGGCCGCTCTTTTCGTCCACGAGGATGTAGACGACGCACTTGTCGCCGCGCTGCAAGTCGCCGAGTTGCTGCTTGTAGGGCAAGAAAAGGTCTTTGTTCAGGCCCCAGTCCAGGAACGCTCCGATGCGGTTCACTTCTTTGACGGTGAGGACGGCGAATTCGCCTGCCTGCGCGTAGGGCTTGTCGAGTGTCGCGATGGGCCTGTCTTCGGAATCCATATAAACGAACACGTCCAGGATTTCACCTTCTTCAAGTTCGAATTGGTGCTTGTTGCCCGGGAGCAGTACGCGCCCTCCTGTTTCCAGTTCCAGGTAGTAGCCTTGGGGGGTGACGCTTTCGACGCGTGCGCGGTTGTATTTTCCGATTTCCATGATAAGCCGTTCCGTTCAGGTGTAACAAAAATATAGAAAATTATATCTTTAAATCATGAATTCCTCTATCGACTTCATCGGCGATATTCATGGGCATTGCACGGAACTTCGGGCTTTGCTTGCGAAGCTGGGCTACGTGGAAACGTCCGGTGCCTTCCGTTACCCGGGCGGCTCCCGTTCTGTCGTTTTTCTCGGCGACTATATCGACCGTGGGCCGGAGGTGCGCGAGACGGTCAACCTGGTGCGTGCGATGCGCGATGCGGGGAGTGCCGTGGCCCTGATGGGGAATCACGAATTTAACGCGCTCTGTTTTTGGCAGCTGAATGGCGAAGGCGGCTCCCATGTGATTCATTGCATTCCAGGGGGTTACCTGCGCGAGCATTCCTTCAACAAGGTGGCTATCCATACGCGGACGGTCGAAAGTTACAAGGGCCGCAAGCAGGAATTCCACGACATGCTCGACTTCTTGAAGACGCTGCCGTTCTTTGTCGAGACGGAATCTTTCCGTGCTCAGCATGCCTGTTTTGAGAAGAGCGCGGCATCAATCCTTAATGCCGAAGGCATCCGCTGTTTTGCTGACGGAAATTTCAACGACCTCATTGCCCGCGCGAACGACCAGTTCAACGAGTACGATGATTCCCTGTTCGACCCGATAAACTTTTTCTTGAAAGGCCCCGAGATGAACTTGCCCGATGGAATTACTTTCCGCGATGGCGAGAATGTTTTGCGCAAACGGGCCCGCATCAGGTGGTGGGTGGATCCGAAGGGGAAGTCCTTGCGCGAACTGGCTTTCCAGCCGGGTGTGGAACTGCCTGCCTGCGCTGCCCCTGCCGACGTTTGCAAGCATGAGTTTTATGGCGAGGCGGAACGGCCTGTATTCTTCGGGCATTACTGGCTGACGGGGCTTCCGCACTTGATTCGCGAGAATGTCTGTTGCCTGGATTACAGCGTTGCCGGTTATCGCGGGGACGGGCGGCTTGTCGCTTACCGTTTCGACGGCGAGCAGCGACTAGATGAAAGTAAGTTCGTGTGGGTGGAGGCTGTTTAGACGCGAGACGAATGACGAAAGGGAAGGTCGAAAAAAGTTGATTGCGTTTATAAGAAAGTTGGCTTCTCTGAAGGTCTCTGCTGCGTTGCTGGTGGCGTTCATGCTGCTGACGTTTTGGGGCGTGCTGGCGCAGGCGAATGCCAAAAGTCTCGGTGCTTCGGTTGAGGTGGCGACTGACCGCTTTTTCGGAAGCTATTTCGTGTGGGCGGTTGGCTATATTCCCTTGCCGGCTTTCAAGTCGGTTGCGGCGTTGGGCGTGGTGCATCTCGTTTTGTGCTTAATTTATCGCATGCCGCGCGGGTGGTGTTTTGCGGGCCTTTGGTTGATGCATATTGCGCTGATTGTCCTTTTACTCGGGAGCCTTGTCGGGAGCGAAATCAAGCGGGAATATAATGGTTATGCTATCGTGCCTGCTGAGGTTGCTGGCGCTGTTTCGCCGTTGCAGGCGGAGGTGGCCCCACTTTCCGGAGCCCGCGACTTGCGACTTTTCCTTGCGGACGACAGTCTCGGCCTTGCTCCTGTCGAAATCGACGAGCAGGAACTGAAGGGAGGTTGGCCTTACTTTGTCCAGTATCGCGGTTATGCGGAAATGGCACCGGGGAAGAATGTGGCCATGTACAAGGTGTTTTACGACCCGTTCCATTTTGTGCCGTATGTGTTCATGGTGATGTTCCTGCTTGGGGCGGCGCTCCACTATTTTGTGAAGGTGCGCGGCAATAAGGTGCATGGTGATTCGGTCGGGGTGGCTGCAAAAGTCTTGCCGTTGCTTGCCTTGCTATTTGCTGCTTTGCCGATGGATGCCCGTGCTTCGGCTCGTCCAGTTCCGGTTTTGGAGGCTCTGCATTCCGATACGCCTGTCTTGGTGGATGGTGTTGTGCGGCCTTTTGATTCTTTTGCGCGTGGTTTTTTGGACGACTTGAGCGGACGTGTGACGTACAAGTGCCGGAAAAACGATTCTTGCATGGGGAAAATTTCTGCCGCAGAAATTGTTCGGCAGGCTGTGCTGACTCCCGAAAAGGCTCATGCCTACGCCTTGTTCAAGGTGTTTCGCGGCGATGTCTCCGAGGCGTTGCACTTGCCGTCGGATTCGCGGTACGTGAGCTATGTGGATTTGGCGCTGTCGCGCGATTTGTTAGATTTCTATGCTAGCCGAAACGATGACCATCCGGCGACTGCCGAGATGAAGCGCCTCTACGGGAATGTTCGTCTGTACGAGTCGGTGGTGAACCACTCGGCGTTTTCGGTTGTTGGTGAAGATGTAAAGTTCAGGCTTTCGTTGGAGGTGCTGTACCATCATGCGAATCTTGCGCTGTGGGGCTTTGCTGCGGCGTTCTTGGCTTGCCTGCTTTCGGCTTTGAACATGATTTTCCGGTCAAAAAAACTGGATGTCGCGGCGAATGGGCTCTGTGTCGCGACTGCTGTAATGCTTACGGTGATGTTTGCGGTGCGCACCTTCGTGGCTGCCCGCCCGCCGATGTCTAGCTTGTACGAAATTGTGCTACTGGTGGCGCTCCTTTTGATGGCGTTCGAGTCCGTCGCGTTTTTCCGCTGCAAGAACCGGACCTATGCCCTGATTCTTCCTATTACCATGATGACTGCGGTGCTGCTGTTTTTCGCGAAGTTCGTGCTGGAACCCGGCGACACCTTCCGTCCGATTCCCGAGGTGCTGAATTCCTCGGTATTCCTGACGCTGCACGTGTTCACGATAGCGCTTGGCTTTGCGGGCATGATTCTTTCGGGCGTTGTGGCGCATCTTGTGCTGTTCCGCATTTCTCGCACTTCAAACCCCGAGCCTCGAGCCTCGAACCTCGATCGCCTTCTTTACGGTACGCTTGCGTTCGGCGGCGCATTTACGATTCTCGGGACGCTGCTCGGTGGCGTGTGGGCCGACTTCGCGTGGGGGCGTTTCTGGGGCTTTGACCCGAAGGAATGCGGAGCATTGTTTGTGATACTCTGGGCGATGCTGCTTTTGCATTTGCGGGCCGGCCGGCTCGTTTCTCCGCGCGGGTTTGCGCTTTTGTGTGCGTTCAGCTCCATTGTCACGTTCCTCTGCTGGTTCGGGATAAACTTGCTCGGGGTCGGACTGCACAGCTACGGATTCCAGGGCGGTACGGCTATGTGGCTCATCGGCTTCGTCGTCGTCGATACCCTGGCCATAGTGGCAATTGCGAAGCGCGGGGCACGAGGCTCGAGCAGTGAGCAATGAGGCTACGAGAGACTAGAGAATAGAGACTAGCGGCTAGTGAAAAGAATCACGCACTTCGTG
>NZ_CAMZCS010000059.1 GCF_947305105.1 uncultured Fibrobacter sp.
GCAACTTCTTGAGTTCGTCAAGATGTTCCCAGTTCATGTAGAAGCCTTCCTTCAACACCATGCCGAGTTCGCGCCACCAGGCGTTGTACTTGGCGGCATCCTTGTCGGCCATGTTCTGCAGGGAGTCGAGCACCTTCTTGATCACATGCTTACGGATGTTGGTGATAATCTTGTTATTCTGCAAGATTTCACGGGATACGTTCAGCGGCAAGTCTTCGCTGTCGACCACACCGCGTACAAAGCGCAGCCACGGCGGCAGCAGGTCCTTGCAATCGTCCATGATAAAGACTTTCTTCACATAGAGCTTCAGGCCATGCAAAGCGTCATTGTGCCAAATGTTGAACGGGGCCTTCGACGGGATGTACACAAGGCTCCAGAATTCCTGGGAACCTTCGGCGTGGCTGTGGCTCCAGGCGGCCGGTTCGTCAGCTTCGTGGCTGATGACGTTGTAGAAATCCTTGTACTGTTCTTCGGTGACTTCCTTTTCGCTCTGGCGCCACAAGGCCTGCTTTTCGTTCAGGCGTTCTTCGGGCTTTTCTTCGAGTTCGCCCTTGTCGTTCTTGGTGGCTTCGGGGTGGAAGTAGATGCCGTAGCTAACAAAGCCGCTGTACTTCTGGACAATGTCCTTGATTTTCCATTCGCTCGCGAAATCTTCGGCGTCTTCGTCATCCTTTAGGTACAAAGTAATCTTGGTGCCGACCTTGTCGAGCGGGGCTTCAGAAATCTCGAAGTCGCCCGTGCCTTCGGAGGCCCACAGGTAACCCTGCTTCTCGCCAGCCTTGAGCGTCAGCACTTCGACCTTTTTGGCGACCATGAACACGGAGTAGAAACCCACACCGAATTGGCCAATCAAATCGACACTGCCCTTGTCGCCTTCCTTGAGGTTCTTGATGAAGTTCTTTGTGCCGCTACGAGCGATGGTGCCGAGGCAGTTGATCAAGTCTTCCTTGTTCATGCCGATACCGTTGTCTTCGACAACGATGCGCTTGCCTTCCTTGTTCACCGAGATATCGATGCGGAGCTGCGTGCCCATCGGGAGCAAGTCGGCGTTCGAGAGCGAGAGGAAACGGCGCTTGTCGAGTGCGTCCGCCGCGTTCGAAACGAGCTCGCGCAGGAAGATTTCCTTGTTGCTGTAAAGGGAATTGATCATCAAGTTCAGCATGTCGCGAACTTCGGTCTGGAACTCCATCTTTTCTGTTGCCATTTTAATCTCCTATTTAGGTCGCACTTCGTGCTCTGGGGTCGCTACGCTTTGAGGTCGGGGCGTTGCCCCTTTGAGGTAGAGAGCGTGCACTCCGTTCACGAAGTCTTTATGTTAAAATTTGAAGCGGCATTGGACCTTGTTTTGTTTCAAAATGAAACAAAACGGTTGCCTTGCCTTGTTTTCGCTGTAGTAGATGCAAGAACCGTGCCAAAATGGAGTTAATCGGTAATTGCGGCCAAGAATCTTTTAAACGCCGCGGCGGTCCGGATCCCAAACGATTTTGTGCAATTGCACCTGAAAGCGGGCGTTGTTTTGCGTCATGGTCTTGCTGTTCAGCATCCATTCCACAATTTGTTCGTTCGGAATAGTGCCGTAAACGGGGGAGATAAAGATGTGCGGCATGCTGCTGGGCTGGTGTTTGGGCGACTCGGATAGTTGTGCCACGACAGATTCGGCTTCTTGCAAATCTTCGGTGCTCCCGACCACGAATTTCAGCACGTCTCCGTTACAGAGCGTTTGCATGTTCTGGAGTTTCATTTTGCTTGACATTCCGCTGCTTTTGCATTTCCAGTCCATTGTGTAGAACAGTCCAGGGAGCCTCCATTTGCAGGGAACAGTCCCGTTCGTTTCAACATTGACTTTGAAGCCATCTTCGCTGAATTTCGTGAGCAAATCCTCGATGCCTTCGTGAATCAAGGGCTCTCCGCCAGTGAGTGTCACGCAGTCCACGCCGCTTTTGAGACGGTGTGATCCAACTGCGGCAAGAATCTCTCCGACATTCATTTGTGTGTAGTCGCTGCCTTCGACGGCGTACATGGAATCGCAATAGGAACAACGTAAGTTACAGCCGTGCAACCGAACGAAAACGGCCGCAAGCCCTGTACGGAGACCTTCGCCCTCGATGCTCTTGAATATTTCGCAGACTTTCATGACGGGGTTTGCCCCTAGCGTTCGTATTCGACGGTGTTGCCTTCGCTTTCTTGGATTTGCACCTTGTAGCAGTGCGGCACTTGCTCGCAAACCCAGCGGGCCATGTTTTCGGCGGTGGGGTTGAAATCCACCACGTCGTTCAAAAACTGGTGATCCAGCTTGCCGTGGACGATTTCTTTGATTCGCGAAAAGTCGACAACCATGCCGTTCTCGTCAAGCGTTTCGGATTGGCAGAACACCGTAATGATCCAATTGTGACCGTGGAGCCCACGGCATTTACTTTCGTACGGGAGGGAGAGCTTGTGGGCCCCGGAGATTTCGATGCGCTTGATGACTCTGTACATGCTAAGCCTCGTATTCTGTAGTGTCGTTGATGCCTGCTTCGGCGAGGGCGGCTTTGCGTTCCAGGCAGGTTGCACATTTGCCGCAATGGATTTTTCCGCCTTTATAGCATGACCAGGTTTCGCTGTAGTCAATGCCGAGCGTTTTGCCTTTGCGGGCGATGTCTGCTTTAGATATGTTCGTGTACGGCGCATCGATGGTGATGCCTGCATAAGTCCCTGCGGCAATCGCTGCGGACATGTTTTTCACGAATTCTTCGCGGCAGTCCGGGTAAATTGCGTGGTCGCCAAAATGGTTCGCCATCATCACTTTCGCGAGGTTCCGGCTTTCGGCAAGGCCTGCGGCAACGGATAGCATGATGCCGTTTCGGAACGGGACGACCGTGGATTTCATGTTCTCGGAGGAATAGTCTCCTTCGGGAATGGCATCTGCACCAGACAACAGGGACGACGTAAAGTAGTCGTGCATGAATTTGAGTGGGAGGGTGATGTGCGGAATCCCCAGTTTTTCGCAATGGAAGCGTGCAAAGGGAATTTCGTTGTCGTTGTGGTTGCTGCCGTAATCGAACGAGACGGCAAGGGCAATCTCGGCGGCGCGTTCGTAAAGCAGGGTCGTACTGTCCATTCCACCGGACAAGACCAGCAATGCGTCTTTCATAGGGGCTCCTAGTTTTGTTTAAAGTCAGGATGGGTTTCGAACTGACTAGGGGGAAATATAGAAACTCTTTTTTAGGGAAATATGTTATATTTCAAGGAAAAGGTAGGTAATCATGTCCATAGGAATCCCTGAAATCATCTTGATTGTCGTGGTGGTGCTTTTGCTTTTCGGAGCAAAGCGCATTCCTGAACTGGCTCGTTCGCTCGGGAAAGCCCAGAACGAATACAAGAAGGCGAAGGATGCTCTGAAGGAAGAAGCCGAGGATTTGCAGAAGACTGTAGAGAAGGCGGCAGAAAAAGAGAATTGAGCTCGGTTGCTCTATGCCGGAACAAGAAAATTCACTTGTGTCGCATCTGGAGGCTCTGCGGCGTGCGTTAATCCGTTCGCTTGTGGCGCTCGCTATTGGGATTGTCCCGATTTTTTTTGTATCCCCGTATGTTCTGGGCTGGTTTTGTGAACAAATTGCCTTGCAGGGCGGGATAACGCTCCATTATTTTTCGCCGATGGAAGTGTTCCTGTTGCAGGTGAAAATTTCGGCGCTCCTGGATTGTGTGCTGTTTTCTCCCTATATTGCATGGAATATGTGGCAGTTCGTGTTGCCGGCACTTTATGATAAAGAAAAACGCTTTGTCCGTTCGATTGCCGTATTGACCAGCTTGTTGTTCGTGGCGGGTGTGTCTTTTTGCCTGATTGTGTGCTTCCCGCTTGTTGTTCGGTTTGGGATGAGTTTTGCAGGCGATATGCTGATGCCTGTGTTCGGGATTTCGAACTTGGTGTCGCTTGCACTTTGGCTTTCGTTTGCGTTCGGTTGTATGTTCCAGTTCCCGTTAGTGACCTATGCGCTCATCCGTGGTGGAATTGTGAGCTACGAAACGGTTTGCAACAAGCGCCCGTATGTGGTTGTGGGAATCCTGTTGTTGGCCGCACTCCTCACGCCTCCAGATGTGGTGAGCCAGCTGATTCTCGGAATGCCGACGTATCTTTTGTTTGAAACAGGACTTTTGGCGGCTCGGCCATATAAAGGCCGCGAACAGAAGGAATCCTAGTCTAAGGGTTCCTTGTTCTTTACACAGCGGATGGGCAGGGCCAAGGTCCCGTCAAAACCGCTCTCGTCAGCGAAACCGGCAGAATTTACATCGAAGCGTAAACCCGATGCCGATTCACAATTTTCGGCGGGGCATTCGCTACGTGAACTTGTCCACAGGTAGGCTTGTTCGCCGGCTTGTTCGCTGGGTGTGTAGCCATTCGCGGGGAGGGTGCAGTAACCTGTAGGGAGTGCCGAGAAACCGTATTCATCGGTGCCGTTGCCGTTTTTCCATCCGGTGGATGCTTTCAACAGCCTGCCTGCGGTTTTGTTGCCTCCTGCCGATTCGACCAATGCCTTGAATTCTGTATCGCTGGGCAGGTGCCAACCTTCGGGGCATGCGTTCTGTGCGGCGTTCCAGGAGTACATCCTGCCTTGTTCGGCACAGTTTTCGGTCATGCCGTCATAGCAGCAACTTTCGGTTGTCTCGTACCTCAAGTTTTCTGCCATCCATGTCTGGTCGTTGATTTTTACGGTCTTGTAAGTTTGTCCGTCACGCGGATCGACCATGAAATCGCCTTTGACGCAACGCACGAAATGGTAGTCGTCGCTGCAGAGCATCGCTTCGCAGTAGTCGCTGCCGCCAAAGCGGTAGTGCCTGAGCTTTTTTACTTCGACATTGCCGTTGTCGTCTGGCCAAAGAGGAATGTTCTTTGCATCCAGTGTCCAGTAAGATGAAAATGCGAAGAATTCGGCATGGTCTTCGGCACATTCGCCTTCGTAATAATGGCGGGTCAAGGTGGAAATGTTCAACCCGTAGGCGTCAGTGGGGTAGAAGAACATTTCTACATCCGTTGGGAAAACTTGATCTCCTCCGAGATTGCCGTATTCGTATATGGCGTAGAAAGGTTTCTGGTTCGAGGTCGCGAAAAAGTCGTCGAAAGATGCAGATGGGGGGAGCTCCGATTTTAGTTTAAGGAATTCGGATGCCTTGGGGAGACGCCAACCGCTTGGGCAAATTCCGTTGTTGATATCCGCTTCGGGGTATTCAAGGCCTGCGTCTGCAGGTAGGGGCCTTTGTTTTTTCCAACGGGGGTTCGTAAATGTCCGGCTTCCTGGAGTTTTGTATTGCAAGTCTTGTGCCATCCAGGTTTGTTCATCGATCTTGACGGTGTTGTATTTTTTCCCGTCACGTGGGTCAGTCATTTTTCCCATTTCGAATTTACGCGGAACCTTGGTGAATCCCCAAAACTTGACTTTGGTGATAAACACGTCTTCCCATTTTCTTCCTGGGTAAATGTCTTCGATTTCGATGATTATCTTACGCACATTTTCGAGGGGCTTGTCAAAAACGATGATGTCGGCATGGGTCTTTTTGTAACCGTCCCATTTGGGCTTTGCAAGTACGACTTTTTTGACAAGGTTGTCTTTTGTGTTCAAGTAAATCTTTATGTGCTTTGCGAGGCTGTTGTTCTCGTAAGCGGCCGAGTCGCTCAGGTTCCCGTTGAACAAGGTGATGACGCTAACCTGTTGGGCCCCCATGGTGAATTCTAGCGTGATGGGCCTGTCTTGGTACGTGGCACCCCATGTCTGGTAGAAGGGGTGCACGTTTTTTTTCATGATCATGTTTTCGGGCCTGTAAGTGTTCTTGCCTTTGTCTAGCAAAGTCGAGGAGGCCTTGGCATTGTCAATAGGGATGGATGTGATTGCATGGGAAAGCGAAAAGCCTGCTACAAGGACCATTATTATCGGTATCGTAATTAATTTCATCACGCGACCCAATATATGTTTTTTTTATCGAATCAAACTCTATGCGATAAGACAAAACAATGATTTTTTATCAATGAAAATTACTGGAGCCTATGTTGAATCCATCGGCTGGGCAAATTGGGATTACAGGAAAATCAATCCCAGGATGCCCACGGCCCACACGTACCAGGCGAAGTGCTGGAACTTGCCCTTCTGCACGAAGTTCATGAGCCACTTGAGGGCGATGATGCCGAAGATGAAGGCAACGACCATGCCCACGAGGAGTTCCGGTGTGAAGCTGCCAGCATCGGCACACTGGGCGGCTTTTTCGGGATTTTCCAAGGCCATCTGGGCGACCTTCTCGACGTTCTGGCACTTGAACCACTTGAGCACATCGAGCAATGCAGCGCCACCCACGGCAGGGATGCTCATGAGGAAACTGAATTCGCCGGCGTATTTGCGGTTCACGCCCATGAACATCATGGCGCTGATGGTGGAGCCGCTGCGGCTGATGCCCGGGATGCAGGCGATGCCCTGCACGGTGCCGGTCACGAGGGCTCGCCACCAGTTCATCTTGACCCCTTCGTTATCCGGATGCTTGGCGCCCGTGGGGCCCCACTGCGAAGTGAAAAGCAGAAGACCGGTGAAGAGTTCGGCGACGCAAACGGCGCGCGGGTTTTCGAACAGGCCTTCGAGCAAGTCCTTGAAACCGAGGCCGATGAGTGCGGTCGGGATGGAGGCAAGGATGATGTAGCCCGCTTCCTTGAGCTGGTCGCGGTCACGGCGGATGCAGCCCACGATGATGTCGGTAATCTTCTTGTGGAACACGACGAAGATGGAAAGCAATGTTCCAGCGTGGAGCATGATGTCGAAAAACATGCCCGCTTCGTTCATGCCTAAAAGTTCGTGCCCGAGTACGAGGTGACCAGAGCTGGAGATGGGGAGAAATTCGGCGAGACCCTGCAACAGGCCCAAGATGATAGATTCGAACATAGTAGGGTAAATGTAGTTTTTAGTAGGAAGTGGGAAGTAGGAAGTAGGAAGTTATTTGGCGATTTTTACCGTCTACTTCCTACTGCCTACTGTCTACTGCCTACTTCCTACTCATTTTTTATTATCTTCTCTACTATGGCTAGCAAATTTCTTCTCTGTTTTCACGATTTCAGCGTCTGGAACTACCGGAAGGTGACCCCGATTCTCGAGGAACTCCGGGATTTGGCGGGTGCGCCCTTCAGCGTTCTTGTCATCCCGGATACGGAGAAGGCTTCGCCCGAGGCGGTGCAGGGTTTTCGCGAGACGCTTCTCCAGCTAAAAAACGAAGGCTTCGAGCTGGCGCTACACGGCTACAAGCACAGGGCAGAATTTAGCCAGGGCCGCAGTTACATGGGGCTCATCGGTATGAACCTCACTCATGGCGAAGCCGAATTTGCAGGACTCAGCGAATATGAATCCAGCAGGCTTTTGCAAGCGGGGCTCGATGCTTGGCACAATCTGTTCGGTGATTCTGAAAAAGGAACTTCGCAAAATCCAGTTGCCTTTGTTCCGCCGACCTGGTATAGCAATGCTTACTTGCCGTCGCAAGTCCATGCCGCAAAAATGTTGTACGAAGACCGCTGGTCGCTTACTTCGGCAAGGGGCAGGCGCTATTTGTCCCCGGTTGTCAGTTTTGCTGGAATTCCCAAGGCTTTGGAAAATTTAGCCTTTGCTTGGGGACGGATGATGTTTAAATGCCCGATTGGTGTTGCTCGACTAGTAATTCATCCGTCGGATTTTCCCCGATTGGGTGACAAAATCCATGACCTTGTCCGCATTGGGCTTGGGGCTCAGCGGAAATTGGCACTTTATAAAGATTTATAAAAAAATAAGAAGCAAAAAAAGAAATCCCCCGAAAGGGGGATTTCTCGTTTATTAAGGATTTGGGGGAGAGTTAGAATCCGCCCATGCCGCCCATCTGGCTCATGTCGAATCCGCCCATGCCGCCCATCTGGCTCATGTCGAATCCACCCATGCCGCCCATGTCGCCGCCACCGAAGCCGCCCATCTGGCTCATGTCGAATC
>NZ_CAMZCS010000060.1 GCF_947305105.1 uncultured Fibrobacter sp.
AATGCTAATTTTTTTCACAAGAAGCCTTGTTTTTTAACATAGTTCATTGCGAGGGACGAACAGTCCCGAAGCAATCTATTCAGGTTGACTATGCATTGAAAAAAGTGTAGATTTCCCGAATGAGTGTCGCCAAGGGGGTATCATGAGTCGTTTCTTTGTCGGTCTTGCTTTGTGGGCCTTGTTGCTTGCGCTTGCGGCTTGCGGTGGCGACAGCAATGGTACCGACCCCGCCAGGGATGCAGAACTTGCCGAAATGGTCGACACCGTTGTTTCCACCTACGACGACTTGACGGTCTGTACGGACAAGCGGGAAGGCTCGACCGCTTATGTGGAAGATGAGAAGAAGGCCTATGTCTGCGAAAGCAAGCGCTGGACGGTCAATGATTCCTTGACTGAATTGATTCTGGACAAGGACTCCGACTCCGCCGAGGGTACGGAACCTGGCGAAATGGCCGATACCGTTGTTTCTGTCTTCGACGACCTGTTGGCTTGCACGAAGAATCGCGAAGGCTCGACCGCTTATGTGGAAGACGAGGATACAGCCTATGTCTGTAAGAAGGGGCTCTGGGTCGTTGATGATTCGTTGACTAAGGCGATTCAGCGTATGAACGAGAAGACATCCTCGAACAGCCAAAACAACAAGTCGTCAAGTTCGTTCCAGCAGGGGTCTGTGTTTCCAGTTGATAATACCTTGGCTACCCCGTGTAAGACAGAATCTGAGGATAACTGTGAATATGATACCTTAAGAGATGGCCGCGACTTTGAGACGTACAAGATTGTGAAAATCGGCGAACAGTGGTGGATGGCGGAGAACCTGAGATATTGGGGGTATAGTGGAATAGGATATGTATATCAAACCGTGGGCCCCGTGGTAAGCGGTCAGGCGCCGATGGTTCAATCCATGGGGCTATATACCAGAGCAATTTGCGATGATCGAGAAACATACGGTTGTTCGTATTTTTTTAATGCGGTGATGGATAGTGCCGGCAATGGAAATGGGAAGGGGTGCGGTTATCAAGGCTGCTTCCCGTCTGGAATTGTGCGTGGAATTTGTCCTGAGGGTTGGCATTTACCAGATACTTCGGAATGGAACGCTTTGTTCGCTGCTGTGGGCGGAGAAAAAACTGCAGGAATAATGCTAAAGTCTACTAGCGGCCGGGAAAAAGGCAATGGTACGGATGCCTACGGGTTTAACGCAATTCCAGCTCCCTATTGCAAAATTGTTTATGAAGTTAGTAATAATATTGGCGATTATAAGCCGAAATGTTTTGATACATATAACAGTGGCTTTTGGAGCTATTCGCTTGATGGAGGTTGTTATCATGTGGGATTTGATGGCGATCGTTCTCGTATTTATGCCGGTTGTTACGGAATAGGAGATTTACGTGATTCTAGGTATAGCTATTATGTTCGTTGTATCAAGGGCTCTGATACTGTTTCAACACAAAGTGCGATACAAATTCAGGTCTGCTCCTTGACGGACAACCGAGACGGACAGACCTACAAGACTGTGAAAATTGGAGAACAGTGGTGGATGGCAGAGAACTTGAACTACGAGACTGAGGCAGGGAGTTACTGCTACAATGATAGTGCTGAGTATTGTGAAAAATACGGCCGACTCTATACTTGGGCCATGGATGTGTGCCCCGAAGGCTGGCATCTGCCCGATACCACGGAATGGAAAGCTCTGTTCGATGCTGTAGGGGGACAAGCAACCGCAGGAACAATCCTCAAGTCCACGGAAGGCTGGCCCTACAATGGCTATCGCGACACCTATTCCTTCTCGGCGTTGCCTGCTGGCTTCAGGAACAACTTTGGGAATTTCTACAACGAGGGCGACTACGCGAACTTCTGGAGTTCTACGGAGCGCCGTAGCAACGACGCGTACTACATGTTCTTGCACTACACCAGCGGCGATGCGTACCTGAGCTACGACGATAAGTACCGCGGGTTCTCTGTTCGTTGCGTCAAGGATTCTGCATTATCTTATCCTCAATCCGCTTGCCGTTCTCTTGTTTCTTCAAGTTCAATACATTCATCAACTACATCTAGCAGCAGTTCTGTCGCTTCTTCAAGTTCGGTAAATTCGTCAACTACATCCAGCAGCTCGGTTGCTCCTGTTAGTTCGTCAAGCTCATTAACCGTCTCGCCGACGTATAGTACCTTGACAGACGACCGAGACGGGCAGACTTATAAGACTGTGAAAATCGGCGAACAGTGGTGGATGGCGGAAAATCTGAACTACGCATACACTGGTGTACCCTTTAAAGATGGTGATTACGCCTCCGATTCCACTAGCTGGTGCTATGACAATGATGCTGCCAACTGTGCCAAATACGGTCGTCTCTACACCTGGGCTGCCGCAATGGATAGCGCTGGCATTATACCTGGTAACACTGCCAATGGTTGCGGCTATGGGGAAATCTGCAACCTCGGCAACGTCAAAGTTCGTGGCGTGTGCCCTGAAGGCTGGCACCTGCCCAGCAGAGACGAAAGGGATACTTTGCTCACTGCAGTCGGTGGAAAAGCAACCGCAGGAACAATGCTAAAGTCTACGGAAGGCTGGAATGATAAGGATGATGGGACAAGCGGCAATGGCTCGGACGCCTATTCCTTCTCGGCGTTGCCTGCTGGCAGCAGGAACTACGATGGGGATTACTTCAGCGAGGGCGACTACACGTACTTCTGGAGCTCTACGGAGTACTATAGTAACCTCGCGTACAGCATGTACTTGGACTACTTCAGCGGCAATGCGTACCTGTACCGCAACAGCAAGGACTACGGGTTCTCTGTTCGTTGCCTTAGGGACTAGCAGGCTCGCCTAAGCGGCTTGCCGCTAGAGCGAGCGGGGCTAGCGCGCGTGCGCGCAAGTCCCCTCCAAAAAAGGCCGTCGAAGCCGGCCCGATTTTTTATACCTCGGGCGGCCTTTTGCATTAAGATTGCCTTTTTCGGTATAAACAGAAAACCACCTGTGAACCTTTTTTTTCCCGCCGAAAACATCTTTTTACCTCAAATTCCCGGAAAAATTTCCCCGCAAAGACGTCTATACATACAGATGGGGGACTGTCCCCATTTGCCGTGCGGGGCCGCCGCACAAAAACCGGAAATAGATATGGGAATAATCTTCGGGTAAGATGTATATGAAACTATCCATTATAAAACTGAAAGTATTTGCAAGCAAATGCTTGCATCTGCAAGCGAAACAATATATATTTATAGCTATGAGTACCATAGCTAAAAATTTCCGCATTGATTCCGAACTGAACAATCAAGCCAACGCCCTCCTTGAAGGGCTGGGACTTTCGATGTCTCAGGCGATTTCCATGTTCCTGCGGCAGGTGGTTTTGCAGCGAGGGCTCCCCTTCGAAGTCAAGTACCCGGATCGTTCCTGCGAACTTCTCGAGGCTGTCGAAGAGGCGAAACGCCTTGAAGCTGACCCGAAGACCAAACGCTATACGGACATGGACGAGATGTGGGCGGATTTGGATAAATGATTTACGAAGTCATTTGGACGAGTCACTTCAAGAAGGGGTACAAGCTTTGCAAAAAGCGAGGTCTCCCATTAGAAGAACTTAAGACAGTTGTAGCTGTGTTACAGAAAAAACAGGGGGATTCTGACGCTTACGCTCGTGGATACCGGAACGCATTCTGATTTGTTCAAGAGATAAGCGTGGCGTCTGAGCGGTATGTCATCCCCGACGCTTGTGCTGAGCTTTGCCGAAGCATGGTCGGGGATCTCCTTTTAAAAAAGGCCGCTCCTTGTCATTGCGAGGGACGAACAGTCCCGAAGCAATCTATTCAGGTTGACTATGCATTGAAAAAAGTGTAGATTTCCCGAATGAGTGTCGCCAAGGGGGTATCATGAGTCGTTTCTTTGTCGGTCTTGCTTTGTGGGCCTTGTTGCTTGCGCTTGCGGCTTGCGGTGGCGACAGCAATGGTACCGACCCCGCCAGGGATGCAGAACTTGCCGAAATGGTCGACACCGTCGTTTCCACCTTCGAGGACTTGACCGTCTGTACGGACAAGCGAGAAGGCACGACCGCCTATGTAGAAGACGAGAAGAAGGCTTATGTCTGCGAAAGCAAGCGCTGGACGGCCAACGATTCCTTGACTGAATTGATTCTGGACAAGGACTCCGACTCTGCCAAGGATGCTGAATCTGGCGAGAAAGTCGATGCGGTAGTTCCCACTTTCGACGACTTGCCATCATGCACGAGGGATCACGAAGGCGCTACCGCCTATGTGGAAGACGAGGATTCTGCCTATGTCTGTAAAAAGGGGCTCTGGGCCGTTGACGATTCGTTGACTAAGGCGGTTCGGCTGGACTCGGAGAAAAAATCATCGTCAAGCGCGAAGGCAAAGTCTAGTTCTAATAAGGCAAGTGACTCTAGCAGCAGCGACAAATCACCGTCAAGTTCTAGCGCGGTAAAAACGTCCAGCAGCAGTAGAGACGGTAAGTCCAATAGTTCAGATGAAGAAATTAGCTCATCGAGTTCCGTTGATTCTACAAACCGTTCATCGAGTTCTGCGGTCCCTCTAGGTTGCAAAATCGATACAGAAGACAACTGTGAATATGGCACCTTGACGGATGACAGGGACGGACAGACTTACAAGACTGTGAAAATTGGTGAACAGTGGTGGATGGCGGAAAATCTGAACTACAGGTATATTCAGCAGACATATAATGGAGGCGAAAAAGACTCTTCCAGCTATTGTTATGATAATGACCCCGCCAATTGTGCTAAATATGGCCGCTTGTACCTGTGGAGTGCGGCAATGGACAGTGCGGGTATTATACCTGGTAATACGGCCAATGGTTGCGGCTATTATGGGGAATTCTGCAACCTCGGCGAAGGCAAAGTTCGTGGCGTATGCCCTGAGGGCTGGCATCTGCCCGATACCACGGAATGGAAAACTCTGTTCGATGCCGTAGGGGGAGATGCAACCGCAGGAATAATGCTAAAGTCCACGGAAGGCTGGAATGATTATTATGGAACTAGTGGCAATGGCTCGGATACCTATTCCTTCTCGGCGTTGCCTGCTGGCCTCAGGAACGGCAGTGGGGATTACATCTACGAGGGCTACTACGCGGACTTCTGGAGTTCTACCGAGCACAATAGCTACAACGCGTACAGCATGCGCTTGCGCTACAACAGCGACCTTGCGTACCTGGACGGCAACCTCAAGTACCTCGGGTTCTCTGTTCGTTGCCTTAGGGACTAGGTTGCTAACCGGCAAGCCCCCTCCAAGAAGGCCGGCGAAGCCGGCCCGATTTTTTATACCTCGGGCGGCCCTTTGCATTAAGGCTGCCTTTTTCTGTATAAACAGAAAACCACCTGTGAACCTTTTTTTTGCCCGCCGAAAACATCTTTTTACCTCAAATTCCCGGAAAATTTTCCCCGCAAAAACGTCTATACATACAGACAGGGGACTGTCCCCTGTCCGCCACGCGGGGCCGCCGCGACGCATCCAGGCATGCCCGCATGCGGGCAAAGGGCAACATGGCAAGAAAGACAACAAAAAAGGTGGTCAAAGCGACCGTCAAGGCGAAGACAACGCGCCGCAAGCACGACCCGTTCTTCCGCTATATTTACAGCATTCCAGAAAACACGAGCGCGCTATTGCGGCTCGCGCAGCGCAGGACCCCGGCCCTCCGCAGGATGCTCTCGAATGTCGACATGGAAAGCCTGGAGCCCATCCCCGGCAGGTTCAGTTCTGTGGGCGAACAGGGCGAGGCCGACCTCGCGTTCAAGGCGAAGTCGCTCACGGGCGGCCCCGATGCGTTCGTGGGGATTTTACTCGAACACAAGTCCGTCAGGAAGGATGACGTGCTCGCGCAGATCTACCGCTACGTTTTCGAGGTGATGGTGAACAAGAGCCGTTCCGACTTCATGTGGCTCCCCACGAAGGCCATCATCATCTACAACGGGAAGACCGACTGGGATCCCGTCGCCGACTTCAGGAAGAATCGGTTTGCGGAATTCAACGGGGGTGACCTCCCGTTCGAATGCGTGATGGTGAACCTCTCGGACATACGCGACACGGACTGCAACGACGCGGACAATGCGGTAGCCGCCATCGGCACGCTGGTGATGAAGCACGCCTACGACCCCGACGGGCTCCGCGGTGCGGGAACCATCCTGAACTCGCTACTCGACAAGCTCGACAACGACACAAGGGCTACCGTTGTGAAGAAAATAGAGTTATATTTAGAATCGTACGTCGACCAGGACCTGGTCAAGGAGATGACTATGGCATTCAAGAGCATTGGACAGCGGATGGGGTTCGTCAGCATCGCCGACGCCAAGCGCATGGCTAAGGCAGCCGGACGCCGAGAAGGCCGAAAAATAGGTCGTGAAGAAGGACGTAAAGTAGGGCTTGAAGAAGGCATTTTGCAAGAGCAGGCGAATAGCGAAAAGAAGATGAAGCTTTTCGTGAAACGCATTGCCAAGAAAATGAACATCACAGAAGCGGAACTTCTCGCACTGAAGCCCTGAAAAACACGAAAGCTGACTCTACGTGAGTTCTCATCTCGCGCGACATTCCGATACAAAAAGCCCCCTGCGGAGGCTTTTTCTCGGAATAGCGAGATGGACAAAACCTTCGTTTCACTCAGCTTTTGCCCTTCGGGTTCCGCCTTACGGCGGAATCGCTAAATCGTCTAATATTCGCTTCGCTCATCGACGATTTAGTCGAACTCTCGTGACACTCCGCGCTTTAGCGCGGGAAATCGGCTTCGCCGATTGATAGTGGAACGATGTCAGTTTCGATGTTGTTTCAGTGCTTTAGCACTGTAAAACAACACGAAAGCTGACTCTACGTGAGTTCTCATCTCGCGCGACATTCCGATACAAAAAGCCCCCTGCGGAGGCTTTTTCTCGGAATAGCGAGATGGACAAAACCTTCGTTTCACTCAGCTTTTGCCCTTCGGGTTCCGCCTTACGGCGGAATCGCTAAATCGTCTAATATTCGCTTCGCTCATCGACGATTTAGTCGAAC
>NZ_CAMZCS010000061.1 GCF_947305105.1 uncultured Fibrobacter sp.
TGAAGGAAGGCTGGGCCAACGACCCGTCCAAGAAGGCTAAGACTGTCGATATCTCCAAGGGTATCAAGGTGGGCAAGCGCACGCTGACACTCATCACGATCGACTAGTTTTTCGGTCAAAATTTGAATCCGGTCCCCTGCAGAAATGCGGGGGATCTTTTTTATATTTTCGACATTGATTTGGAGGTCCCCATGGCGAGAATTGTTCTTCTTGTTTTATTCACCGCAATCTATAGTTTTGCCGTGTGGAACGGCAATGTTGCCGAGCCCCCGGTAGTTGGCGGCGTCTACCAGATTTCTTCCCCCGAGGAACTTGCATGGTTTGCCGAGCAGGTCAACGGCGGGCAGACGGAACTGGATGCGGAACTGACCGCAGATATTCTGCTTGGTTCAGACTCTTCCTCGTACTCTGGCTCCGTATGGCCGATTATCGGTATTGACAAGGGGAGTGCGTACAAGGGTACCTTTGATGGAAAAGACCACGTTGTTTATGGATTGAACCTCACTAGGAAATACACGAATTATTTCGGCCTGTTTGGTCTCCTGGATACCCTGGGGGTCGTTCGCAACGTGACGGTCGCCAATTCCCGTATAGATATAGACCTCCAGAACACTATGGGCGATTCCATAAATGTAGGGCTTGTGGTGGGCTATTCCAACGGCACGGTCTATAACTGCCACGCCCGGCAGGGTAGTATTGTAATTACTGATCCTATTCATCGGTATGCTAAGGGCTATGTGGGTGGAGTTATCGGTACAGTCGGTTTGGGCTCTGTAGAGAATGTTTCGAATAGTGCCCAAATGAATCTCGATCTTTTTGGGGAGTATTATATTGGTGGCGTTGTGGGTCGTGTGTTGGATAAGGGCGTGTTGAAAAATGCCAAGAACTATGCCGACATTCGTGTGAAGGGTGATACAACCAACACTTACATAGGCGGGCACTATTCCATTAGTGCCTACGCCAATACGATTAGTAGTAAAAATGAAAATTTTGTGGGTGGTATTGTTGGAAATAACCTGGGTAACGCCTATTTATGCGAAAACCGCGGAAACATCTATATGAATTTTGGCGTAGCGGGTGGTATTGCCGGAAGAGGCCGCGACTTGTATGATGTGGTGAACTATGGAACCATCGCAGACACCTTGGGTGTTGCTGCCGGTATTAGCGGTTTGAATGTTTCGGGTTGGAACCTGTTAAACTTGGGCGATGTCTATGGATATTTTGCCGCTGGAATTCTGGGGAAGGGACCGTCTTATGCGGCTGCGGTCAACAAGGGGACTGTTCGCGGCATCATGGTTGCAGGCGGCATTGTGGCATGGGGCGCGCCGCAGACTGCGAAAAACGAAGGCGAGGTAACTGGTAAGATTGCAGGTGGTATTTCAGGATGGATTCCTCGCTGGTATAATTTTGAAAATGTGATTAATGTTTCGGGCAAGGTAAAAGGCGATTCCATAACGGGTTCGCTTGCGGGTGTTGCCGAAGACTATATCAAGCATAGCTATTACGACAAGGACCTTTTGCCCGATGCAGAATGCATTGGTGCTATTGGCGAGTATGAACCGAGTGAAGTGTGGTGCGAAGGTTTGCCTACCAAAACCATGAAACAACGTGAATTTGCGGGTCGCCTGAATGAAGATGTTTATGATTTGGAGGGCAAAAGAAAATGGACATACATCCCTGGTGAATACCCTGACTTCAAGAAAGACGGTTACCAGGAAATTTTCCGCATAGCTCTTGATGATGGTGTGTTTATTACTAGCGCCTACACCGATTACCAGGGCAAGCTCGACAAGATGAAAATCCCGGTTTCCGAGGAAGGCCACTATTTTGCCGGCTGGGTAGATGGTGAAGGGAACCCGGTGGGCGTGGACCATGTCTTTACGGATTCGACGGTGCTGTATGCCAGGTATTCCGAAACCATCGAGGACACTTCGCTTGTCGTGTATTCCCTGCCTTCCGACGTCCCGGAGTTCAAGGTATGGAACGGCGACTTTCAGAAGATCGACAAGATTGTTCGGAAGGACGGTCGCCTGTACTATGCCATCTATACGCCTGCGGAGCTGAAGTGGTACCGGGACGATTCCCGGAATCTTTCCGCGATCCTGATGAACGACCTCGTGCTCGGGAAGGATTCCTTGACTCCCACCGAGCATAATCTGTACGATTGGTACAGGGGCCGCACCGGACTTTGCGATACATGTATCTTTGACGGGAACCACCATACCATTTATGGGCTAAGGCATTCCCTGTTCGATTCCTTGGGGGCGAATCTCGAATGGTACGAACTGCCGGGCGGGCGTAGTTATGCCTATTACATGAGCGAAGCCCTTGTAAAGGACCTGAACATCAGAAGTGCCTTGGTAGAACAGTATGCCGGGGCCATAGCTCAGGTCAATCTCGGTCATATCAGGAACTGCTCCGTCCAGGCCAAGCCCTTCGATACGACGCAGACCATGGGCGGACTGGTGTATTCGAATTACGGCTCCATCGATAGCGCGGAATTCATTTTCGATATTAATCGCGACGACTCGAGAAATCATGATTACAATATCGCGGGTATCGCGTCTTATAACGCCTTTGGCGCCAGCGTGACGAACGCCTACGCGCATGGCCATGTAGATATTTCCCAGGAGAACAATGCCTTCGTCCAGCTCTCCGGCATCGTCGGCACCGGCCCGGGCAAAATGGAAAACGTCAGGAACGAGACTTCGTTCAATGTGACCGCCTACAACGTGGAACTGGCCGGAATTGCGCGCGCCACGGGTCGTGTGGTCAACTGCGCCAACACGGGCGACATCAAGGCGAATTCCTGGGGCTATTTGCAGCGGATTGCCGGAATCGTCTTGACCAACGAGGTTCTCGTGGATTCCTGTTCCAACAGCGGCAATATCCATTTTGCCTACAGTTCGTCTCTCGGCGCGGACTCCGTCGCGATGGCCGGCATTGTCGCCCTGAATTTCGGCGGAGGCGTTGTCAAGAACGTCCTGAACGAAGGCAGGATCCTTATGGAAGATATTTCCAGAGAAGGGAACTATCCTAGCAGGTATGGTATCGGCGGCATTGTCGGCTTGAACTGGGGCCTAGTGGATTCCACCGAGAACAGGAAGCCCGTGCTGCATGAATGCCCGAACTTCTACAACGAATGCGAGTACTCGCATGTAGAGACCGCGAGATCGACATTTTCCATCGGCGGCGTTTCGGGAAAGAACTTCGGCGAGCTGAAAAACTCCAAGAACCTGGGCCGTGTCGCGGGATTCACGAACGTGGGCGGCGTCGCGGGCCTTTCGGACAGCCTCCTGGAGAATGTCAATAACCGCGGACCGGTCTATGGCATTTCGGTCTCCTACGAACACTATGCCTACACGAACACAACCGAACCCTATGTGGGCGGCATCGCGGGAAGGTGCAACGTGGTGGAGGGCGCCTATAACGAGGCCCCGATCTTCTACGGCTATGCGGCGCAGAAAAAGAGCTCCCATATTGGCGGCGTCTGCGGAAACCTCAAGGGGAGCATGAACCAGGCCTACAATATTGGCGATATCTACAGCGAAGACAACGTGGACAGTTCCTTCGTGGCGGGCATCGTTGCCGAGATTATGCCCGGGGCGTCGATAACGAATGCGTTCAACTGGGGCAACCTGGATGCCAGGGGCTTCTCGGGCGGCGTATGGGCCAAGGGCGATTCCGTAGGGGTCGTGAAGAACGTGTACAGCACGGCGACCGTGGTCGGAAAGAAACTCGAGGGTGCCGTCTACGCGTTCGTCTCGAACTACGAAGAGGACCATCCCAAGAATGATTATGTCTACTACGATTCCGCCGCGGTCAACGACGCGTATTCCGTAAACTTCTTTGCCCCGATGACTTCTGACCTCATGAAGACCGACGAGTTCCGTGACGCCCTGAATACGACCGGGGGCACCGAGGCGGACAGCAAAGTCTGGGTCCGTACCGATGGCTATCCCGTGTTTGCCGGTTTCACGATGGTTCCCATGTCCAGCTATTATGAGGAGGAAATCTCCTCTTCCAGCGTAAGGCCTTATTCCAGCGCCAACTCCTCTTCGAGCGCGAAGTCTTCGTCCAGCGTCGCGTCGTCTTCCAGCGGGGAATCCTCTTCCAGTGTCGCATCCTCGTCTAGCGTAGAGACGTCGTCCAGCGTGGAGACATCGTCCAGTGCAAGGTCTTCGTCTAGCGCCGTTTCGTCATCCCGCGAGGAATCCTCTTCCAGTGCCGAATCTTCGTCCGGCGCGAAGTCCTCTTCCAGCGTAAAGTCCTCGTCCGGTACGGCCTCGTCTTCCAGCAAGGAACGCCAGAAGTCCTCTTCCAGCAGGACGGCGATCCCAGCCGCCACGAAGCTGCCTGGCTTTGCGGTGAATGTCTCCGGCCGCTCGATAAATGTCCGCTACGGGAAGGAATCCGCGCAGTATGTGCTCATGGATTTGCAGGGGCAGGTCGTGAAGTCCGGGACGCTCTACCAGGGCGCCGCCACGATTGCGATGGGCCGCTCGGGGAACTATATCTTGCGCGTAGATGGCGTGAACCAGTTGGTACGGGTCCGGTAGGCAAGGAGTCGCAGTAAGATGAAGAATTGTTTGTATATGCTGATTGCGCTGTGCGCCCTGTCGATTTGCCTTGACGGCTGTTCCGGAGACGGCTCGAAAGAATCCAATCCGATAAATGTAGGTAGCGCGGTGGAGGAATCGAGTTCCAGCGACGATGATGTTTCCAGTTCTTCTGGCAAGGCCTCGCTGGGTTCCCTGTTGTTCAAGGATTCCTCGGGCAGCACCGAAGACTCCGTGTCGGCAAAGGCGTCGTCGAGTTCCGGCAAGAAAAAGTCGTCCAGCTCGGTGGCCTCGTCTTCGAGCGGCACCAAGGTTTCCGAACCGGATGATGGACCGTCAGACGTGCCCGCAAAGTCTTCCGAATCGGGCAAGTCTTCCGAATCGGCCAAGTCTTCCGCAACGTCGTCGAGTTCGTCGCAATCAGGTTCGTCGCAGACAAGTTCTTCGAGCAGTTCCGGCGTTCAGGAGCCATCGAGCAGCTCCAAGGCCCCTGAACCCGCCGACAGTTCGTCCAGCTCGAAAGCGGAATCGAGCAGCAGCGTAGTGCAGGTGATTCCGTCGAAACTTTACGACTGCAACCAGTTCAAGTGTCAGCCGACGCAATACCTGAACCCTGAAATCGAGTATGGCGAATTGCTGGATGTAAGGGATAACCATGTCTACCGCACGGTGGAAATCGGCGACCAGGTGTGGATGGCCCAGAACCTGAATTACGACACTGGCGACACGACGACGGATTCCCGGTTCGTCTATCGGTATTCATCCGTTGTCGTCCCGAATGTCGAGGACAGCATTGCGAAATACGGCCGCGGCTATACGTGGTACCAGATTATCGATTCGACGGAATGCGATACCGCTTCCTGCTATTTCACCGTTTCCGACCCTCCACGCCGTGGCATTTGTCCGGAGGGCTGGCACGTACCCAGCGAACGGGAGTGGAAACTCCTGGAAAAATTCGTAGACCTGAATAACGAGAGCGAATCCCTTGGCGTGAGCCTTAAGGCGAAAAGCTTATGGGAAGAGCATCCGAATGCTCCCACGGGTTCGGACCGCTTCGGCTTCTCGGCGCTGCCTTTCCAACCGAAAATGAGCAGCTATTATCCCTTGGAAACGGCCGCCTTTTGGACTACGGGGGAAGTTCCCGGTTCCACGAGTTGCGCCTATGCCCACGTCTTCAATTACTATTATCAGTTTATATCCAAGGAGTCTTACGGCAAGAGTCAAAGAATAGCTCTCCGTTGCCTAAAAGACTAGCCATGCCACCCGTATTGGGGTGACATGGAATATCTTAGCGCTCCAGCCTGAAGAACACGGCGGCGAGCGGCGGGAGCTTGATGTTCAGGCTGCAATCGCGGTTCTGCCAGGGCACATCTTGCGTCCAGACTTCGCCGAAGTTGCCGACGTTGGAACCACCGAACATTTCGGAATCCGTGTTGAAGATTTCCTTCCACTTGCCGCGCGTGGGTGCGCCCAGGCGGTAATTGTAGCGGACCACTGGCGTGAAGTTGAACACGCACAGGATTTGGTTCCCGTGGTCGTCTTTACGGACAAACGAAACGATGGAGTTGTCGGCGTCGTCGCACCAGATCCATTCGAAACCGGTGTAGTAGTGGTCGATTTCCCAGAAGGGCGCGTTCTCCTTGTACAGGTGGTTCAGCACCTTCATCATCTGCAAAAGTTTTCCGTGGCTGTCCCAGCTGACCAGGTGCCAGTCGAGCGACTGCTTCTCGTTCCATTCGCGGAACTGCCCGAACTCGTTGCCCATGAAGTTGAGCTTCTTGCCCGGGTGCGCGTACTGGAACGCGTAGGTGAGGCGGAGGTTCGCGAACTTCTGCCAGTTGTCGCCGGGCATCTTGCCGAGCATGGACCCCTTGCCGTGCACCACTTCGTCGTGGCTGAACACCTGGATGAAGTTCTCGCTGTAGGCGTAAACCATGCTGAAGGTGAGCTGGTTGTGGTGGTACTTGCGGTGGATAGGTTCGTGCTCGATGTAGCTCAGGAAGTCGTTCATCCAGCCCATGTTCCACTTGTAGTGGAAGCCGAGGCCGCCCTGCTCCGGCGGGCGCGTGATGGAGGGGAAACTCGTGGATTCCTCGGCAATGAGGATGGCGTGTGGCGTGAGGCGGCCCATGATGCTGTTCAGGTGCTTCAGGAACTCGATGGTATCGTAGTTGATGTTGCCGCCGTCCTTGTTCGGGACCCACTGGCCGGGGCCCTTGCCGTAGTCGAGGTAGAGCATGGAGGCGACCGCATCTACGCGGAGGCCGTCGCAGTGGAATTCCTTGAGCCAGTACATCGCGTTCGCGATGAGGAAGTTCTTGACTTCGTTGCGGCCGAGGTTGAAGATGTAGGTGCCCCAGTGCGGGTGTTCGCCCTGGCGCGGGTCGGCGTGCTCGTAGCAGGCGG
>NZ_CAMZCS010000062.1 GCF_947305105.1 uncultured Fibrobacter sp.
GCGATGGCGTATTTAAGTTGTTGTAAAGTCATAACAAAGTGGTTAGTGGTTGGTGATTAGTAAACAGAAGAATCATTATAAATTTTCTTTATCGCTAGTTATAAATCACCATAGGAAAAATCTATGGTGAACATGTAAAAAATAGTATTTTACCGATGATGGAAATGGATATATATTTGGCGGCGTACAAGAAAAACATGTAAAAAAGGTAGGTAATACACTATGAGCAATAAAAAAACATCTGTAATAGGTTTTCCGCGTATTGGTAAGGCTCGTGAACTCAAGTTTGCAAGTGAAAAGTTCTTTAAGGGCGAAATCTCCGAAGCGGAACTCCAGAAGGTCGCCGCCGAAATCCGTCTGTACGGTTGGCAGAAGCAGAAGGCTGCTGGCATCGACTTCATTCCTTCGAACGACTTCTCGTTCTACGATAATGTTCTTGATACCGCATTCCTGTTCAACGTGGTGCCGGAACGTTACAAGAGCCTGAACTTGAGCACGCTTGAAAAGTATTTCGCCGCCGCTCACGGTTACCAGGGCGAAAAGGGCGACGTGAAGGCCCTCCCGATGAAGAAGTGGTTCAACACCAACTACCACTACATTGTTCCGGAAATTGACGATGCCACCGAACTCAAACTCGTTGGCAAGAAGCCTGTTGAAGAATTCAACGAAGCCAAATCGGCCGGAATTGAATCCATTCCGACGGTAATCGGCGCATACACGTTCCTTCGTCTCGCACGTTACAATGGCCAAAAGAAGGCTCAGGACTTTGTTGTCGCTGCAGTCGACGCTTATGCAAAGCTCGCCGACCAACTCGCCGCTGCCGGCGCCAAGTGGATTAGCTTTGCCGAACCCGCTTTGGTGTTCGACGTGACCGCCGAAGAAAAACAGCTCTTCAAGTCCATCTATGTGGAACTTGTCAAGAAGGTGCGTGCCGCTGGCCTCAAGGTTACCTTGCAGACTTACTTTGGCGATATCCGCGATGTGTACCAGGATGTGGCCGCTCTCGGTTTCGATGCCATCGGCCTTGATTTTGTCGAAGGTCTCAAGTCGCTGGAACTGGTCAAGTCCGGTTTCCCGAAGAATACGCTCTTGCTCGCCGGTGTCGTGAACGGCAAGAACATCTGGCGTGCCGATTATGCGCAGAAGAATGCGCTGCTCGCCGAAATCGTGAGTGCAGTCGGTGCCGAAAATGTGGTTGTCGGAACTTCTTGCTCGCTGTTGCATGTGCCATACACAGTCGCTGCCGAACAGAAACTCCCCGCCGAAACGCTCCGTCATTTTGCCTTCGCCGAAGAAAAGCTCGTTGAGTTGGCCGAAATCGCCAGTGGCGACGCAGCCGCTCTCGAAAAGAACAAGGCCCTGTTTGCAACTCCGCGCGTGCAAGCAAACGCCAAGGTGCAGGCTGAACTGGCCGCTCTCACTGCCGCTGACTTTGAACGCAAACCGAGCCGCCTCGAACGCCGCGCTGTGCAGAAAGAAGAATTCAAGCTGCCCGCATTCCCCACGACCACGATCGGTTCCTTCCCGCAGACGGCTGAAGTCCGCGCGAACCGCGCCGCATTCCGCAAGGGCGAAATCTCCAAGGAACAGTACGTAGAATTCAACCGTAAGAAGATTGCCGAATGCATCAAGCTGCAAGAAGAAATTGGCCTCGATGTGATTGTGCATGGCGAATTCGAACGCAACGACATGGTGGAATATTTTGGCACGAAGATTGACGGCTTTATTTTTACGCAGAACGCTTGGGTGCAGAGCTATGGTACCCGTTGCGTGAAGCCGCCTGTAGTTTGGGGTGACGTGAGCCGCAGCGCTCCGATTACTGTTGAATGGTCCGTTTTCGCACAGAGCTGCACCAGCAAACCGGTGAAGGGCATGCTTACGGGCCCGGTGACGATCCTCAACTGGTCTTTCCCGCGCGAAGACGTTTCGCTGAAGGTGCAGGCACAGGAAATCGGTTTTGCTATCCGCGACGAAGTCCTTGACCTCGAAAAGAATGGCATTCGCATTATCCAGATTGACGAAGCCGCCCTCCGCGAAAAACTGCCGCTCCGCAAGAGCGACTGGCACAAGGAATACCTCGACTGGGCCATTCCGGCATTCCGCCTGGTGCATGCGAAGGTCAAGCCCGAAACGCAGATCCATACGCACATGTGCTACAGCGAATTCAACGACATCGTACGCGATATCGACAATATGGACGCCGACGTCATCACCTTCGAAGCGAGCCGTTCCGACCTCAAGTTGCTTGACGCCCTGAACGAAGCCAAGTTCGAAACTCAGGTGGGCCCGGGTGTGTATGACATTCACTCTCCGCGCGTTCCCTCGGAACAGGAAATTGTGGATGCCCTCCACAAGATTATCGCGAAGGTTCCGCAGCAGAACGTGTGGGTGAACCCGGATTGCGGCCTCAAGACCCGCGGCGAAACCGAAACGACGGCAAGCCTCAAGAACCTCGTGGCCGCCGCGAAGAAGCTCCGCAGCGAAAACTAAAACATCCTTTTAATTAATACACCTCATTACTGCAAATTCCCGTAGGTGAATGCCTATGGGAATTTTTTTGTTCAATCGTTATAACAAAAAAATATAGTTGGATAGAAAAAAATAGTATAACCGAATACCCCCAAAATCGGTTGACGGAGTAATAGTTTTTTTTTATATTAATCCCTACACAAACGATAGGAAAAAAAGAATATGAACGCGAATTTTGCAAACATGTGTTGTTGTAGTCGATGTCGGGCGGGCGACTAGTTTTTAGGCTTTTATCTAAAACAGGTTCCCGCTCGGTTGTGTCTCCGGAGCGGGATTTTTTTATTCAAACTTTCACCAATGCTCGGCGCGGCAATACAATGCGCCAAAGGATTTCAGAATGTCAACTTCTAAGTATATCGAAACGAAACTCATTCACGGCGGCATCGATGGTGACAAGGTCACGGGAGCTGTCAATGTGCCTATTTACCAGACTTCTACTTACAAGCAGGCGGGCCTCGGCGAAAATACCGGCTGGGAATATTCCCGCACGGGGAACCCCACGCGCGCGGCACTCGAAGCGCTAATCGCAGAACTCGAAGGTGGTGTTGCGGGATTTGCTTTTGCAAGCGGCATGGCGGCAACCTCTACTGTGCTTGCGCTTTTTAACAAGGGCGACAAGATTATAATTTCGAGCAATGTGTATGGTGGCACCTTCCGCGTTCTGGACAAGGTTTTCAAGAACCTCGGCATCACCTATTCCATCGAAGATACGACCGACTTGGCGACGCTCGATACCAAGGTGACTCCCGATGTGAAGGCGTTCTTTGTGGAAAGCCCGGCGAACCCGCTCCTGACCGTGACGGATTTGGCTGGCGTTGCGGCGATAGCGAAGAAGCATGGCATCTTGACGATTGTCGACAACACCTTCATGACCCCTTATCTGCAGCGCCCGCTGGAACTCGGTGCCGATATCGTGGTGCATAGCGCGACAAAGTATCTGGGCGGCCATAGCGACTTGGTGGCAGGCCTTGCCGTAACCAACAACAAGGAAATCGCGGAACGCCTCGCTTTCACGCAGAATGCCGTGGGCGCGGTGCTCGGCCCCTTTGATTCGTTCCTCTTGATTCGCGGTATCAAGACGCTCGGTGTGCGCCTCGACCGCCATACCGAAAATGCGGATCGCATCGCTCGTTACTTGGAACAACACGAAGCTGTAAAACACGTTTACTATCCGGGCCTTCCGAACGCGCAGGGTTACGAAATCAACAAGAAACAGGCCAAGAACGGTGGCGCGATGATTTCGTTCGAACTTTACGAAGGTTATGACATCAAGAAGTTCTTCAAGGGCCTCAAGTTGATTTCGCTGGCCGAGAGCCTAGGTGGCGTCGAAAGCCTCGTATGCCATCCGGCCACGATGACCCATGCCTCCATCCCGAAGGAAATCCGCGAGAAGGTGGGTATTACCGACGGGCTGATTCGCCTGTCTGTGGGCATCGAGAAGGTGGATGACATCATCCTGGATTTGAACGCCGGCATTAACGCCGCGAAGGAGGCCTAGTATGCATTACTACGAATCGATGCAGTCCCTGATCGGGAAGACTCCGCTCGTAAAGCTCTCGCATGTTGGTGTGCCCGAAGGCGTGAACTTGTTCGCAAAACTTGAACTCTGGAACCCCTCGGGTAGCGTGAAGGACCGCACGGGCCTTTACATGGTGAACGACGCTCTTGCGAAAGGGACTCTCAAGCCGGGTGGAACCATTATCGAAGCGACTGCGGGCAACACGGGTCTCGGAATTGCTTTTGCAGCGCTCAACCGCGGTGTGCACGTGATATTCGTGGTGCCCACCAAGTTCTCACAAGAAAAACAGACGCTCTTGCGCGCGCTCGGGGCTGAACTCATCAACACTCCGCGCGAAGAGGGTATGCTCGGCGCCGAACAGAAGGCTGAAGAACTCCTGAAGCAGATTCCGGATTCCGTTTCGCTCAGGCAGTTCCGCAACATGGCCAACCCGCTTGCCCATTACGAAACGACTGGCCCCGAAATCTATGACGATCTTGACGGGCATGTGGATTACGTTGTGGCCGGTGCAGGGAGTGGCGGCACCTACAGCGGCATCTTGAAGGCGCTCAAGGAGCGCAATCCGAAAATTCAGGGTGTGCTGGCAGACCCTATTGGCTCCACCATGGGCGGTGGCGAACATGGTGACTACAACATCGAAGGAATCGGCAATGATTTTATCGCCGACACCATGGACATGTCGCTTGTGGATAGGGTCGTCAAGATTAATGACGACGATGCCTTTGACGGTTCCCGCGAACTTGCGCAAAAAGAAGGTATATTTGCAGGGTCATCGTCTGGTGCGGCATTTGCGGCGGCGAAGAAGCTCATTGCTTCGGGCGCGCGTGGAAACATCGTATTTGTCGCCCCCGACCGCGGCGACCGTTACTTCAGCAAAGGACTGTACAAATGACACTACAGCAACTCCGTTACGCTATCGGCATTGCCGAAACCGGTTCCTTCAACAAGGCCGCCGAAAAACTCTATGTGTCGCAGCCGTCCCTGACTGCGGCCATCCGCGACCTGGAAGACGAACTGAACATCCTGATTTTCAACCGGACGAGCCGTGGTGTCTCGCTTACGAGCGAGGGCGAGGAGTTCATTGCCTATTCCCGCGAACTCTACGACCACTACGAAACGGTTCTCGAGAAGTACGGCAAGATTGGCACGCGCAAGAAGAAGTTCGGCGTTTCGACGCAGCATTATTCTTTCGCAGTCAAGAGCTTCGTGGAAACGGTCAAGGAGTTCGATACCGACAAGTATGATTTCGCCATTCGCGAAACCCGCACTAAGGAAGTCATCGAAGACGTGGCCGCTTTCAAGAGCGACATCGGCATCCTCTACCTGAGCGATTTCAACCGCAAGATTATTACGAACCTGCTGGATTCGCGCGACCTTGAGTTCCACAAGCTTATCGAGTGCAAGGCTTATGTGTACCTGTGGAAGGGCCACCCTCTCGCGAACAACAAGTACATTACGCTGAAGCAGCTCGAAGACTACCCGTGCCTCTCTTTTGAACAGGGCGACAACGGCTCGTTTTACTTTGCCGAAGAGATATTAAGTACAAACGAATATAAGCGTACCATCAAGGCGAACGACCGCGCCACCATGCTGAACCTGATGATTGGGTTGAACGGCTACACGCTCTGTTCCGGAATCATCTGCGAGGAGCTGAACGGCGGCGACTACCTGGCTGTGCCCTTCAAGGACAAGAGCGAGGAAGCGCACCGCGTGATGGAAATCGGTTACATCTGCAAGCGCAACATGCTTTTGGGCCTGGTGGGCGAGCATTATGTGGAAAACCTGGTCAAGTACCTGAAAAACTGCAAGGCTGGCGAATAGTTATAAACAAAACCTATAACTAACTAAAGCTAAATAGTATCACTCTATACCTTGACATCAGGAAAATCTTATTCTATCTTATTGCCTACAAAATTGATAGGGAAAACAAAATGGTTTGTGAACCCTAAGCATTCGAAGGAGCGCCTATGATAAGTGACTGTCGAATGCCGAGAGGCATTCTGAAAACGAACTAGCCGAAAGTCTTTCGTCCTTAAGGCTTTGCAGGTTAGAAAAATAAGCCTAAGGATATCTTCAAAAACCATATATCGCGAGCACGGGTCTCTTTAGACCCGGTTGCCCGCTGCAACCTAAAAAGGAATTTTTATCATGACGACACAGAACAAGCTCCACTTTGAAACTCTCCAGATTCACGTTGGCCAGGAACATGCAGATCCCACAACCGATTCTCGCGCAGTTCCCATCTACCAGACCACTTCCTACGTGTTCCATAGCGCTCAGCATGCCGCTGACCGTTTCGCCCTGAAGGACGCCGGTAACGTCTATGGCCGTATCAACAACTCTACGCAGGGCGTGCTCGAAGAACGTATCGCTGCCCTCGAAGGTGGTGTTGCCGCTCTCGCCGTCGCTTCCGGTGCAGCTGCCATTACCTACGCCATCACGGCTCTCGCCCGCAAGGGTGACCACGTGGTTGCACAGCGTACGGTTTACGGCGGTACCTTCAACCTGCTGCAGCACACGCTCCGCGAATTCGGTATCGAAACCACTTTCGTGG
>NZ_CAMZCS010000063.1 GCF_947305105.1 uncultured Fibrobacter sp.
TTCGTGCGTCAATAACAGACGGCGAAGCCGTGATATTTCTCCCTAGCCTCTAGATCCTAGCCTCTAGATCCTCTAATGGAGATTGCTTCAGGGCTATTCGCCCTTCGCAATGACAACCAAGGCGAATGCCACGCCAAAACGCTTGCGTTTCGGCATGGCTGAGCCGACGAGTCATGCGCCTGCGAATGACAAATCCCTAGATTCTAGATCCTGTTCCCCCCTAACCACCAACCACTGTTTACTAACCACATTCTACATCCTCGCACCTCGAAGGGAGCGTAGCGACCGACCTCACACCTCAAAGGCACGAAGTGCCGACCTCATAGCCCCTAGATCCTTATCCTTGAGATTGCTTCAGGGCTTCGCCCTTCGCAATGACAACCAAGGCGAATGCCACGCCAAAACGCTTGCGTTTCGGCATGGCTGAGCCGACGAGTCATGCGCCCGCGAATGACAAATCCCTAGATTCTAGTCCCTAGATCCTATTCCCTCTTTTTCTATCTTTCCCACTATGAAGAAAATCGCATTTCAGGGCCGTCGCGGGGCCTACAGCGAAAGCGCCGCCTATCACTTGTTCGGAAACGATATCGAAGTCATCCCGATGGATACCTTCGAGCAGATTTTCCAGGGCATTGAGACCGGCGCCGTGGACGGCGGGGCCATCCCCATCGAAAACTCCACCGCGGGTTCCATCTACGACAACTACGATTTGTTGTACAAGTGGCGCCACCCCATCGTGGGCGAAGTCAAATTGCAGATTTCGCACAGCCTTTGCGCTCTCCCCGGGACAAAACTCGAGGATATCAAAGAAGTGCTGAGCCACCCGCAAGGTCTTGCGCAGTGCAGCCGCTTTTTCGGGCGCAACCCGAACATCAAAAGCACAGCGTTCTACGACACCGCTGGCAGTGCCGAAGAAGTCGCCAAGCGTGGCGATAAAACCGTAGGCGCGATCGCGAGCGCCTACGCCGGCAAGTTCTATGGACTCGACATTCTGGCCGAGGGCATTGAGAACTTGCCGGGGGTGAACTTCACCCGGTTTTATGCCATCCAAAAAGTGGCGAACCCTCTCCCCGAAACGGGCAAAATCAAGACGACTCTGCTGTTCATGCTCAGCGATTCCGGCAGATCCGGTGCGCTCCATGCAGCACTCGGTTGCTTTGCCAAGCGCGACCTGAACCTCACCCGCATCGAGAGCCGCCCGCATCCCGACCGCCCGTGGGAATACATATTCCATCTCTCCTTCGAAGGCAACCCGAAAGACGCCACCGTCGTCGAAGCGCTGGAAGAACTCCAGAGCTACTGCGACTTCGTGTACCGCCTCGGAAGCTTCCGCGAAGGCACGACGGAGAAGTTGAGTTATTAATTGATAATTGATGATGGATGATTGATAATTGGAGCAATTATGGCTTACGAACGTACTGACCGCAAATTTGACGAATACCGCAACCTCAAGATGACCACCGGCTTCATCTCCAGTGCCGACGGTTCCGTGCTCATCGAGATGGGACGCACCCGCGTCATCTGCAACGCAACCCTCCTCCCGAAGGTCCCCGACTGGCTCGCCGGCCGCGGCACGGGCTGGATTACCGCCGAATACTCCCTGCTCCCGCAGAGCACGGGCAAGCGCGTGGAACGCGAACGCAAGGGAGCCAGTGGCCGCACGCAAGAAATCCAGCGCTTGGTGGGCCGTTCCCTCCGCGGTGCCGCCGATCTCGCCGCCCTCGGCGAGAACGCAATCGTCGTCGATTGCGACGTCATCGAAGCTGACGGCGGCACCCGCACCGCAAGCATCATCGGCGGTTTTGTCGCCCTCGCCATCGCGCTCAAGAAAATCAAGGAACGCCTCGGCATCACGCAACAAATCCTCAAGCACGGCATCACCGCAATCTCCGTGGGAGTCGTCGATGGCAAGCCGCTCTGCGACTTGTGCTATGTAGAAGACTCCGCCGCCGATGTCGACATGAACGTCGTGATGCAAGACGCGAAGAACTTCATCGAAGTGCAAGGCACGGGCGAACACGCCAGTTTCGACCGCAACATGCTCAACACGCTCCTCGACCTGGGCGAGAACGCATGTAAGGACATCTTCAAAAAGCAGATGGAATTGATTGGCGGTGAACTGCCCTAATCGCAGTTCAACAAAACAGCCTTATTTATCATTGCACACCCCTTCAGGGGCGTACGTGCTGACTGCCGCAATCGAGAAATCCACGCTCTCAGACGAAGAATCACTTTCAAAAAGGAATCTTACTACAGAGATTTCCTTCGCGAGTTCATCATTCGAAGTACTTGCGTTCATGGATATATTCTCGAATTCATTCCACGCAATACACTTCCCAACAAGACTTTGACTCGGTTCAAGTTGCGCACGAAGAACATCATCATCTTCCTTGCCCAACAATAATCCCATTTTTCCGCTGGATGAATAGGTAACACATAAGCCTCCCCAATCACGGATATCAACGGCCCTAGGAAGTAGCCTGCCTTCTACCGTATCTTCAGCCATGATGAAACCTATACCTGCATAAGCCTTTTCGGAAGATCCTTTTTCCAGTTCAGCCGTACCTGTAATGGAGCCATAAGCATCAGAAAGAACCTTTGCAAAACCGGCATCATTAGGACTCTCGATGGATTTGGGCCAATGTATAACAGACATGCCTCTAGCCTCACCATCATCATAGCTATACCAGAGTCCGGCATTGTCACCGGTGAAACCCGTATTTACAAATTCCATGCCCTTGGTTCCATTCCACAGACATGTTTTCTTATTGCTCGACGAAGACGATTCCACAGACGAAGAAGACCGAGGCGGTTCGCTCTGTTGACGAACGATATCCTTGTATGAGCCTATACCCTTGATATTGAACGACCCTGCCTTTTTCGAACCACCCATAAATTCAAAGAGAACAGCCCTGAGTTTTTTCGCAGCACCCTTACTAAATTCATCCCATTTTGCACAATGCGTGCTGAACCGTGCAACCTTCGGGAATTCAACAAACCGATCGTCATTCGCAGTTTCGTCTCCGTTCAGTCCCTGTTTTAGCTTCATCTTCATGGCTAGTTCAGATTCATACGTCACGCAAAGACCATTCCACGCCGACACATCCAATGTGGAATTTTCTTTGCCAAGCGTAAAGCCGATGCCGGCGCTTGCAGAATCCGATGAATCATCAAATTCAACCGTTCCACACAATCCTCCGCAAGAATCAATGACCGCCGCCATATCCTCATCGGTCAGCACGGAATCCGTCTTTGCAGGCAGCACCACGCGCGCCCTCTGCCCCTTTTCTGTATTGTCGTAACTAAACCAGTTTCCAGCATCGTCGGTTCCTGTATTTATACGATAAGCTTCAAAAGACCACAAATCGTAGCTATTCGGAGTATCTACTTCAAACGCAATTGCATTTTCCTGCTCCGTAACGCCAGCGACATCCTCATCGGAACATGCAAAGAAAACATACAAGCAAGCACTCATCAAAAGCCCGAAAGACTTTTTCAACATCTTATTTGTCCTCCTCCCACGTCAGCGGGAACAACTGTAAATTCAGTCTATAAACACGTTCCGTGCCCCGACTATTCAAAGCTATACGTGCAATCTTTTTCCTGCAAGCATCCAGTTCCTGCAAAATTTGTTTATAATCTTCGGCAGAAAGGCCCATGATAAGGCCCGTAAAATTTCTTTCGGAGGGAGGAAACTTGTCTATAGCATCCTTGGCAAATTCCGCCATTTCTCGGTGCATGGTTCGCAAAGCAACCGGCATTACTGCCGATGTTCCCTTCAAGTGCCGGTCTACTTGCACATAGGCTTCGCCTTCCTTTTTGAGGAGACCGTTTTTCACCATAAAGTCAAGCGATTCGCGAACCTCGCCTGCCGTCACTTCGTGGCAGCATCGCCTTGCGATATCAAGAGGTTTTGCACCGGGCATGACCGGAGCCAATTCTCTCACGACAGAATGAACCCACGATTCAAAATACTTGAAGGCTTCGCCATCGACAATTTTTACCTTGTTGTTCCTTGCCAGTTCCAGCATGGTCTCGAAGGCTTTCTTTTTTTCCAGATCCGTTTCTGCATGGCAATAAGCAACCATGGACTTGAAATAGTCCAACTCAAAGCCAGCCAAATGCAAAGCGGCCCCTACATTCTCGGCCCCAGCCAAAGAAAGGCGGGTCTTACCTTCACAAACCAATTTCAAATACGTCGGCGACGAAAAGCCTGCTGAACGAGCGAATTCACGCCACGAAAACGACGAAACGCGCTTACGCTCGTCGTAATAGTCTTGCATATACCGCCGATAGTCTTGGTACTCTGTAATTGGTTTCACAACCATAAATATACTTTATTCAACAAGAATAGCAAACATTCCGTGATACAATTTACACCATATCACGGAAATTTTTAATCAAAAAAGGACCATTTAAAATTTTCACACTTTCATGATACAATCACGAAATGAAAAAACTAGTACTTGCCCAATCCCACAATGTTAAAATCACTCCGTTCTGTCGATCCTATAGAAACAAACAGCAGCGAAGACACCTGGGAAGGATCTCCCGAACCTGTACCGAACGCAAAATCACTCCATTTTGCACATTTCGTTGTCACGTCGCGAGTCAAAGGAAGCACCACCATCGGCATACTCATAAGCGAATCTGGATTGTCATATTCCGCACTATTCATCACGACATATATTTCCATGTCCGAAGAATAAGTCACGCAGAGCCCATCCCAATCCCTAATGTCGCCCTTCTTCATCAAGCCATCGTCTTGCCTGCTGACAATACTGAAGCCGACTCCGGCAAATCCTTTGTCTACAAATTTCAGGGTACCGCAAATTCCACCGCAATAATCTACAATCGGAGCAAGAGATTCGCTGTCATAGGCATCCCCCTTCGGCACAGGCCAGATAATTCTTGATGCCTGATCAGGATGGGTATCTTCAATGGGGAACCAGTATCCGCCCGTTTCCGTTTCATCAAAAAGTTCAGTATTGACCCGATAAGCACCATCCGGCCCATACCAAAGATCATACACCCCTCTGAAGGAGGGTTTAGCCATTTCTTCGCTGCTGCTCGAAGTGACGAGTCCACTGGATTCGGAAGAACTTGACAAATTGATGGAGGAATTCACAATGCACGCACCTGCAGAATACTTACCGACAGCTGCTATCATGAAATTAACACTTATGACGGAATCACTTTCCAGCAAGAATCTCACGAAGCTGATTTCTTTAGCAAGTTCGTCGTTAGATGTGCTTATATTTGAGGATACATTCTCAAATTCACTCCACGCAATGCACTTTTCAACAAGACCTTGGCTTGGTTCAAGCTGCGCACGAAGAATGTCATCATTTCCTTTGCCCAGGAGCAAGCCCATGTTCCTCTCGGCAGAATAAGTAACACAGAGGCCGCCCCAATCGCTGATATCAACTATCCTAGGAACTTGTCCATCTACAGAATCTTCAGCCATGATGAAGCCTACGCCCACAAAGCCCTTATCCGACGAGTATTTCTCCAGTTCAGCCGTACCTGTAATGGAGCCATACCTATCCGAAAGGACCTTAGCAAAACCGGCATCATCGGGACTCGCGATAGGTATAGGCCAAATTATGCGGGAAAATCCTCCTACCGCCATATCGTCATAGTTATACCAGAGCCCGGCATTGACTCCAGTGAAACCCGTATTGACGAATTCCATGCCTTCGCTTCCGTTCCAAAGGCAAGCCTCCGCAGAATTTGTCGAAGGCGGCTGCGGATATGCAGACCTCTTGGCTACAACACCATCTTGCGAAACACCCCCATTTTCTTGAGCAACGTTTGCCGTATCCAACCCTTCGGAACATCCGAAAAGGCCAAACAATACAGCAAGCATCGGTAATCCGATTATTCTTTTCATGTTTTTAACCTCCATCCACCTTAGTGGCTTTGTTGTTTATCCAGCCCTCAATTCCATAAAGGCAGGGCACTCAGGCAATTTTTCTAGAACTTTAGACAATCACCCGTGTGGCTATAAATATACAACAAAATTCTAGAAAGCAAACAAATTAATGATACATTTTCTTTGATTTTTATTCAAATTTTCAATAAAAATACACATTCTAAAAAATTTGTATTTTCATGATACATGCATGAGGTGCGAGCAGTGAGCAATGAGCTATGAGGTGTGAGGCTAGAGAATAGAGAATACCTTTGACCACTTAGTGCTTTAGCACTTATGTGGGCATGGCCACCTTTAGGTGGGAGGCTAGTGAAAAGAATCACGCACTTCGTGCGTCAATATAAGACGGCGAAGCCGTGATATTTCTCCCTAGTCTCTAGATCCTAGCCCCTAGATTCTCTGATGGAGATTGCTTCGGGGGTTTCACCCCTCGCAATGACATAACTTCCTACTGTCTACTTGTACTCTCGCTACTCCTCATAGAGGATAACTCAACTA
>NZ_CAMZCS010000064.1 GCF_947305105.1 uncultured Fibrobacter sp.
TACGGTCCGGCTATCGACAAGGGTTTCTACTACGATTTGATGACACCGACCCCGATCCAGCAGTCGGATTTCGAGCGCATCGAAAAGCGCATGAAGGAAATCATCAAGGAAGACCGTCCGTTTACCCGTTGCGAAGTCAGCGCCGCCGATGGCCTGAAGCGCACCGAAGGCGACAAGTACAAGACGGACAACGCTGAACGAGCTCTCGCCCGCGAAGGTAGCGACGGCACTCTCAGCTTCTACGTGACTGGCGAACCGGGCAAGAACTTTGAAGACCTCTGCGCCGGCCCCCACGTGCCTTCTACCGGCAAGCTCAAGAATTTCAAGGTGCTCTCGATGTCGGGCGCCTACTGGCACGGTGACCAGAACAGCGACCAGCTGACCCGCGTGTACGGCACCTGCTTTGCCGACAAGGAAGGTCTCGAAACTTACCTGAAGTTCCTGGAAGAGGCCGAAAAGCGCGACCACCGCAAGATCGGTAAGGAAATGGACCTCTACCATATCGAAGACCATTCTCCGGGCATGGTGTTCTGGCACCCGAAGGGCACCAAGATGGTGAACGCCCTGAAGGACTACATCCGTGGCAAGATTGACCGTCGCGGCTACCTCGAAGTGATCACGCCGGAAATTGTGAACAAGACTTTGTGGATCAAGTCCGGCCACGCCGACAAGTACAACGAGAACATGTTCAAGACGCTGGCTGGCGACGTGGAAATGGCCGTGAAGCCGATGAACTGCCCCTGCCACATCCAGATTTTCAACACCGGGCTCCGCAGCTGGCGCGACCTTCCGATGCGCCTTGCCGAATTCGGTAAGTGCCACCGTTATGAACCTGCCGGTACGATGCACGGCCTTATGCGCGTGCGCGGCTTTGTGCAGGATGACGCCCACATCTTCTGTACCGAAGACCAGATTGCAAGCGAAGTGGCCGACTTCTGTGCCCTCGTGAAGGAAATCTACCACGACTTCGGTTTTGACGATATCGTGGTGAAGTTCTCCACCCGCCCGGAAAAGCGCGTGGGTTCCGACGAAATCTGGGACAAGGCTGAAGCCGCCCTCGCCGAAGCCACGAAGCTCGCTGGCCTCGACTACATTCTGAACCCGGGTGAAGGCGCCTTCTACGGCCCGAAGCTCGAATTCACGCTGAAGGACAGCCTCGGTCGTGACTGGCAGTGCGGTACCATCCAGGTGGACTTCAACTTGCCGATGCGCCTCGGAGCCGAATATGTCGGTAAGGACAACCAGAAGCACGTTCCGGTGATGTTGCACCGTGCAGCCGTCGGTTCCATCGAACGCTTCCTCGGTATTCTTATCGAAGAATTCATGGGCGATTTCCCGTTGTGGCTCGCTCCGGTTCAGGCCCGCGTGCTCCCGATTTCTGAAAAGTTCGTGGACTACGCCAAGCAGGTCGAACGTGAACTCGTGAACGCCGGCGTCCGCGTCGAAGTTGACGAATCCAACGAAAAGCTCGGCTACAAGATCCGCCAGTGCGAATTGCAGAAGGTGCCGTACCTCCTCATCGTCGGCGAGAAGGAAGTGGCTGACGGAGTTGTGTCCGTGCGCCGTCGTAAAGAAGGTGACAAGGGCAGCATGACTGTCCAGGCCTTCCTCAACATGACCGCTGACGACCGCAAAGTTGTGCGGTAAAGTTCACTGAGCTTGCCGAAGTGAGCGCCGATTCGGTCGGTTCGGCAGGCTCACCGACCTTAAATTTTAAAACGCAGACTCGTTCAGGGCCTGCGTTTGTTGATGAAATCTATTTTCCCTACTTGTTTTCAACGCAGCGGATTGCCTTTTTCTGCAACTTTGGGGCAATCTTGATTTCGGGGATGGTGTCGGAGAGGGTAAATTCCTGATAATAGGCGGTCGTATCGCTTTCCTGCTCCGTTGTCCAGTAGTCTCCTTCCGGATAGCTGCTGAACATTAGGGAATAATAATCGTTCCCCTGGTAGTATTCGCGCAGTTTTTCCCAATCGTATTTCGAAGACACATGCCAACCTACAGGACAAAGCCCCTTGGCGTTCGTTTCAAGCGATGCGTACGAGTAATCTGCCCAAGAATACAGGCTGTCGACATCAAGGTCTTTTTCCGAAGAATCCTCCTCGGCAGAAGCTTTGTACAAGACAACAATCTGGGGCTCCGCTCTCTTTCCTAGTACACCCATGGCTTGCCCCCAGGTAAAGAGCGAATCTGCAAAGGTTCCATCGTTTACAACGAGATCTTTCACAAACCAGCGGGAATTTGTCGCCGATTCGTAATTCACCTTATAGATGTCTCCTCCATCGCACACAATGTAGTCAGAGCCATACGAGTAGGCAGTCGTCTTAACCGATATGTCATTGCAGACGACCAATTTGGAATTCCAGCTGTCGGAAAAATAAAAGTTAGAAAGCAAGCATGCAACCTCGTCGCCATCGAAATACAATTTGCGTGGACCATAGTCAAAGCCATAGGCGTATCTGTTTTTATTGTATTCATCTTCAACAAGTTCCGTGCGCTCTTTCTCAGTACCCTTATGATAGATTTTAAGTCTCATGCTTTTTCCAAGGTCATGTTCCTTTCCATCCACCTTGAGTGAAAGAAGAGGACGCTTCGCAATAACATAATAACGATCATCGTAAATTCCATATTCTGTTGTATCCTCATTTTTCGGATAATCGAACTGACAACTGGAATCTTTTACATTGAGCATAAACTTTCTTAATTCGTCCATATCGAGTTTTAGTGATATTCCCTTTTTGCTGGAAATCCCCGCCAGGTCATGCTTTACCACCGTAGAGTCCTGATAAAAGACAACAGTATCTCTTTTCCATTTTTCAATCGTATTGAAACCAACAAAATATACGGAGCAAGTTAAGGAATCATGATTGCAGTCATAATTTTGGACAAAGAGGACTTCGCCATCAGCCGTCACCAAGGAGTCGGAATACACATGATAAACAAGCATGCTGTCGGAATCGCAATCCGAACAAATTTCCTCTACCGTTTGTGTATTTGCGGAAGAAAGCATTTCGCTGTTACTGCAGGAAGTACCGACCGCAAGAATCAGAAAAGTCGTTAATAGCAGAAGAATTTTTCTCATGGTCTCTCCTCCAAATCATGGTTCAACATACAGCGGACAGCAAGAGTGTCATCCTTGGCAGATACACCCTGAATCCAGAAATCTCTATCAAAATCTTCCACCGCATCCGCCTTTTCAAGCAATTCCATATCTTTGCGGGTAGGAACATGCCAGCCGTTGGGGCATGCCGTTTGAGCCTCTTCCCAGGTGTATTTTTTGTTGCGGTAATTTTCGCCGAGCAAATACATCACTCGTCGGGAGGAATCTTGCACGCCCTCTGGGATGTACTGGTAACGAAGCACTTTGTAATTTCGTTCTTTGCAAATTAGACGCCCCGAAGCGTGCTCGCCATTATCCAAGAGGCATGCCGTAGCGGAGTCGTTATCCACAAAAATCTTGGAAGAGAGCCAGCAGGAATCCAGTTCAGCCCTGAAATGCATATTATAGGACGTATAGGTGTATTGCTGGCCTCGGCACCAATAATTGCCGTCACAATGTTCAAAATCCAAGCCCTCCGGATAGTGAATCAATGTATCCAGGTCCTTTATCTCGTAAGTGGAATCCATAAAGGCATAATAAAGATGCATTTTTTCGATGGACATTTCTGGCGGGAGCGTTACGTTGCACTGATGGTCCGCATGGAGCATGCGTTTTTTCAAGAACGACATGTCCAAGTGGAACTTCTTGGACTTTCCGCTCGAATCCCGAACGGCAAAACTAAATTCGAATGACGAATCCAAGGATACCGAGAAAGGCTTATTGTTCAGGTGAACCCAGCCGTCTTTATCATTCCCGACCTCCATTGCCGACGACACCAGCGTATCCAGATAAAAACGGAATGTTGCAACACAAGATGCATCATTAGCAAGGCACTCCATCCGTTTCAACAAAAACGCCACGGAATCCTCCATAGTCACAAAAATATTGTTCCACGTTTTTATTTCGAATCGTTCCAAGTCACGTTCAGGAAATTCCCTATATATTTTGTCGGAGTCAAGAGAAACTTCCTCATTCACGAATTCCACACAAAATGCACGAGGCGACCAGGCGCTATCCAAGGCAATGCAGTCGTGGTATGTAGGCGGGCATGAGACCTTTACGGGCATACTCAAGGGAATGCATTTTTTATAATGATTCGTCGCAGCCTTTGTAACTCTAAAGGGATACCGGTCAATAACTGTTTTAGAATCATCCAGTAGTGTTACGACCGTGGAATCGGACTCTTCGATGGTTAAGATGGAGTCTCGCTCTTGCGTCACGTTGATTCTTGTTTTGGAGAGATCGGCCTCATATTTCTTTACCCGGGATACGTCGGCGGAATCCCTGAAATAAAGAGTGAGGACCATGTTGGAATCTATTTCAAAATATTGATCGTACTGGAAGTTTAGCGGTACCCATGTTGAACTGTCCCAGCTAACCTGCAATGGCGAACTATAGACTAAATCCCAATTGCTGTATTGGAATTGGTCGAGTCCGGTATCGTCCGTATAGTCGTAAGCGCTGAATTGCCCGATACACTTCCCTGTCACTTGGGAACACTTGATGGAATGGTTCTTTAAGGTAATCGAAATCGGGTCATAAAAAGAGACTTCTATAGAATATTTCGTCTCTCGATAATAACTATCCTCCTGTAATTCGGGACGGCAGCAAACCGAGGGCTCTTCCGAGTCACAAGCGCAGCAAAGCAAAGCCGCAAACATCCCTACATACAAGAATATCTTACTTGTACTAAAAAAATTAATCATCGCCCAAAAGATAAAAAAACACTCTTCGGTATCCTAGACCAAATCAGTTGCAAACTTTTTATCGGTTGCAAATTCTTAAATTTACATCATGAAACCCTGGAAACTCTTGAATACAGAATACTTGGTAGATGCGCCTTGGCTAAAAGTTGCCAAGGAAAAATGCGAATTGCCGAATGGGAAAGTCATCGATGACTTTTACACGTTATGGCAGCCCGACTGGGTTTTGATTCTCGCCCGTACCACCGAGGGCAAATGGGTAATGACGGAACAATACCGCCATGGAACCGGTAAAATCGCACTTGAATTCCCCGCCGGGATTATAGACAAAGATGAAACACCCGAACAAGCCGCACTGAGAGAATTGCAGGAAGAATGTGGGTATGGGTTAGACGAGAGACGAGAGACAAGAGACGAGAGGAGTTTAGTCTACCTTGGGGTGTTTCCGGTGAATCCGGACAGGCACCGTGGCGTTTTCCATGTCGTTTTTTTTGACAACGTTGTCAAAAACGGAAGCACGCACTTTGACAGCACTGAAGAAATCGAGACCTCCGAGTTTACGGACGAAGAACTGCAAGAAAAAATGGCGGAGGGCAGTTTCTGCCATCCGCTCCAGATGGCAGGCTATCTAAAATTCAAACTATTAAAACATCGCAATAAAATCTAGATGCAGTTTCTTGTCGCCGTACTTATCCTCGGGATTTTGTAAATCCGCGACACTGTAACCGCTCAGTATTTTCTGAAGCTTCACTTTGCGCGATGGTTCGTCGTAGCTAAAATGGATGCGGAATGTCCGGTAAGCGAGTACACCCGTATGCGAATTTTCGTCTATGGTCAGGCGACGGCGGGAACTGTCAAAAACATCCTTCGAAAAGTTCCCGCGCGCAAGTTGCACACGTGCAAAACTTTCCAAGTCAAACGGGCTGCGATCTGCAATCCAGCGATTCTGCGTCTCAAAGAAATCGGACATTTCGACCGACCACAGGTCACCCACCTGTTCTTCGACCCAACCGGCTTTCGCCTCGGGAAAGGCATCTGCCATCGGTATGTAAGGTTTGATGTCGAGCACCGGCGTCCCGTTCAGAAGGTCCGCCTCGTCCACATAGAGCGTGAGCCCCTCGATTTTAAGCAACCGGACGCAACTAAGCCCAATCGGGTTAGGACGGTAAGGGCTACGGCTGGCAAAAGTCCCTACGCGGTCTCGCCCTTCGGGAGGGACCGGTGGGCGCGTCGTGGGACGCCAGCCACTATTTTCGTGGAACTGGAAAATCACCCACAATCGTTCAAAGCCCTCTAAATCGCGGAGGGCCGTCTCAAAATTCCTACCGCGAGCAAGTTCGATGCGCCCAGGATGCCCCGCAAAAAGGCGACCCTGCCTCGGAGCGTCGTACTTGTACACGGCATCGCCGTAAAAAAAGCCTATTGGTTCAACTACCATGTTGCTCGGCCCAGCCTCCTGTAGACAAGACAAACATAGTTTTTTTAAAAAAGGGACCCGCCGGCGAAGCCGGCGGTTCTTCATATACGGGCGTAGCCCTA
>NZ_CAMZCS010000065.1 GCF_947305105.1 uncultured Fibrobacter sp.
TCAACTAAGGCAATAAATTGCCAAGTTTCGTATAGCTCAAGTACCAAATGCTCGGTTCGGCCATGTTCAAGCAAGCTTGACCGTGGCGCTCGCCTTACGCATTTGTCCTACTGTCTACTTCCTACTTTTCCACACAGTGATTAGTGCCCGCTTACAATTTTATCCCTAACCACTAAACCATCCATTCACAGAAATTCTTGAGCATGGCGAGTCCAACGTCACCGCTCTTTTCCTGATGGAACTGTGTCGCGATTAGGTTGTCCTTACCCACGATTCCCTGGAACGTCTGCGTGCCGTAAGTCGTCTCGGCAAAGGCGTATTCTGCCGGCACCTGCGGGTGGTAGGAGTGTACGTAATAGAAGTCGCAACCGCTGCGGATTCCCTTCATAATCGGGTGTTCGCGGGTGAACTCCACCTGGTTCCAGCCCATGTGCGGAATCTTGAGGCCCGGTTCGTCCTTGAAACGCACCGCCTTCCCTGGAATGAGTCCGAGCGTCTTCACGCCACCGTCTTCCTCGCTTTCTTCGAGGATAATCTGGCAGCCGATGCAAATGCCGAGCACGGGATTCCCGGCCTTCACCACCGTCTTGATGGCTTCGCCGATTCCGGTTTTCGTCAAAGTTTCCATGGCCGATGCCGCAGCACCCACACCCGGGAAAATCAACCGGGTCGCCTTCGCAATTTCGTCGGCATCGCGGCTCGACTTCGCGTCCACGCCAATATGCGAGAGCGCATTCATCACGGACGTCAAGTTACCGGCATTGTAGTCAACCACGATTATGGGATTTGCGGACATAGAAACCTCACTTTGCTAGCCCAAAGATAGAAACATTTTGCAGACAGGAGTCACTCTCTCACTCGCGCGAATCAGGTGATTAAAAAATGATTAATCACTGATTAATCACTTTTTTGGACACTCCCCCGAACCCGGTTTCTGCATTTTCAGGCTTATTTAGCCACATTCTATCATTGGCACGATTCTTGCAAAGATATTTGCGAAAAAAAATTAGAAAGGAGAACCCATGTCTGACAATACGGCAGGAAACAGCACCGATACCCTTATTCAAAAGGAATCCGCATCGTTTGATTGTCTTGCGGTGACTAACGTACAAATCTTCCCTTTCAAGGAGGGAATGTCCCTTGGCAAAATCAAGGCGATGGCTTCGGTTGTCCTAAACGACCAATTTCAAATTCGCGGGCTTCGCGTCATCGATGGCATAAACGGATATTTCGTCAGTTACCCGTGCGATCCATTTTTCAAGGGCGAAGAAACTCGCTATGTCTGCGCACCAATTACACGCCAACTCCGCGAGCACATTGAAAATTGCGTTCTTGAACGCTACCAACAATGCATGAACTAACCGCAGGTAAAAATTGTTTCGCAGAATCCGTTCTTACTGTCTGTTTGGAATTAAGGCCGTCCCGGTCAGTGTCGAAGTTGATGCTTCACAGGGTTTACCGGGATTCACCTTGGTTGGGCTTCCGGACAACGCAGTGAGGGAATCCCGCGAGCGGGTCGTTTCTGCCATCCGCTCCGTAGGAAAGGTGGTGACAGGTTTCCGAACAACGGTGAACCTGTCACCCGCGGACTTGCGCAAGGAAGGTTCCGCACTGGACCTGCCCCTTGCAATTGGTTTGCTCGTATCCACAGGCGAAATTGAAATTCCTAAACTGGAACGATATGTCTTTGTTGGAGAGCTTTCTCTTGACGGGCTCCTGAAACCCGTCAGGGGTGTGCTTTCGGTAGCGATGAGTCTACCGCGAGGGGATGATAGCATACTCGTCATACCGAAAGCCAATTCCGCAGAAGCTTCGCTAGTCGAAGGCCTGCGTTACATAAGTGTAGATACTTTATCCGAGTGCATCGAAATCTTGGAAGGCGGGGCGGGAAGTTCCATATATGTAGCTAAAGGGTTGACACAAAAAGCCGCCCCGCCTTCTTCGTCCATCCCGGACTTCAAGAATGTCGTCGGGATGTCCAACGTAAAGAGGGCACTCGAAGTGGCCGCCGCCGGCGCCCACAATTTCTTGTTGGTCGGTTCGCCGGGCGCAGGCAAGACGCTGTGCGCCCGGTGTTTGCCGGGAATCCTTCCCGAAATGACCGACGAAGAAATCCTGGAAACGACGCGAATCCACTCCTGCGCCAGACGTTCTGGAGATTCCGAAGCATTTAGGCCGATTCTCTCCCGGCCATTCCGCACGCCGCATCATTCTGCATCAATGGTATCACTTGTGGGCGGCGGGGCGAGGCTCCTTCCCGGTGAAGCGAGCCTCGCCCATAACGGAGTTCTCTTCTTGGACGAGTTGCCAGAATTCAACCGAGGCGTACTCGAAGCCCTGCGGGAACCCATGGAAGACGGAGCCATTTCGGTAAGCCGCGCAAGCGGGACCGTCGTATGGCCAGCCCGCTTCATGATGGGTGCCGCAATGAACCCGTGCCCCTGCGGTTTCGCGATGGACCCAAAGCGAGCCTGCACTTGCTTACCCGAAGCCCGCAAACGTTACAGGGAGCGCATCTCGGGTCCACTGCTCGACCGTATCGACATCCAGGTGAGCGTTCCCCCAGTAGACGCCGGCAATTTCATCGGAAAACCCGAAGGGGAATCGTCGGCGACAATACGCAAACGAGTCTGCGCGGCACGCAACATCCAGCACCAACGGTTCACGGGAACACCCTTCAAAGCCAATGCGGAAATGTCCTCGGAATGCGCGCAACGCTTCGCCAAGATGACCTCTGCAACGGAACGCTTTGCCGTTTCCGCCGCCGACAAAATGAACCTGAGCGCACGTGGCTACTATCGGCTCCTGAAGGTCGCACGAACTATCGCCGACCTGCGGAATAACGAATCTGTTGAAATTTCGGATTTATCAGAAGCGCTGAGGTACAAGACCTACAGCTAGGCTAACGCCTGATAACAACGCTTGATTCTGCACCAGCAGCACCAGGAATTGCATTAGGCTTGCATACGCGAACCTCGGCCGCCAGAGCCTTGGGGTAATGCTCTAAAATATACTTGGCCGTCTCGACGACCAAGGTTTCTTCCAATTGGAAACAAGAAAGGCGGATGAACCGTTGAAGGTCTTCCGCCAATTGTGCATAATCTATTGAATGGGCCAAATCCTCGTTGCGTGCGGCCTGGGTAAAATCCACCATAATCGAAACATTGAGAACTATGGGCTGCTCGTTTTCCCTTTCGTAAGGAAGGGTCCCGAGAATGCAGTTGAACTCAAGATCCTTGAGTGAAATCTTACCCGGATTTATTACCATACGAACAGGACGATTGCTGCCGTCAGAGACACAGCCGTCACACCGAACCAGATGTTACGGGCCGTTGCGTAGGAATCCTTAGTCTTGCTGTTAATGTCCATACGACGCTGCAAGTCGGAAACGCTCCAGAACCCATCTGTGCCTTCAGCAGCACCGTTGTTCCCGTATTTGCTCACGGCCACCTCGCAATTCTTGTTGCCATCGCAGCCCTTGAGGAGTTTGTCGTTCAAGGCGGCCAACTTGTCGTAGGCATCCTGAGCCTCGTTAGCCTTCATGTGCTGATAAACGCCCATGACGGCACTACCCACTGCCACCGCAGAAAGGGCGACAGCAGACCAGAAGCGAACTTCGTCGGCAATACCGAAACGGTCCGTAGCATTTTCGGAGGCATCGCGAGCAGCATAGTCGCGGTCGTCGGCTTCCCTATTGGAGCGGTCCACATTGCCCTTGACATCGTATTCGTCATCTTCGTCTTCGCAATCCGGATCATACTCGTCACATTCTTCTTCGTCTTCTTCGACACGGGGCTTCTTGGCGGCAACCGGAGCAGGAGCTTCATCCTCTTCCTCTTCGTCATCTTCGACCGCGGGTGCCGGAACGGCGGCAGCGACCGGTTCGTCTTCGGCGCCCTTGAGCTCGACAGGAGCGTTGTTCACATAGGCAATTGCGCTACTCATGCCAGGCACGTAGATGAACTTGCCATCGAAATAGACCTTTTCGGCATCTTCTTCGGCATCCATGCCCTTGCGCTGATAAATTTTAGCCGTGACGATGTCGCTATAATCGGCACCTTCGGCAGTGAGCGGAGTGAGCGAGGAAAGGTCGCCCGCACGGCCCTGGTAAAGCTGGTACATTGTTTCGGACTCGCCAAACGGGTCTTCGAACTTTTGGCGTACAACCAATCGACCAGACTGCAGGGAACTGACTTCGGAGGCCGGAGCCTTCTTCAGTTCGCCACCAAACTCCGCAGTAATATAACTATCGGGAGAACCGACATCCGTTGCATCGAAGCCATCGATATCATAGGGACCGGCGAAAGCGGTAAGTGCTGCGCAAAGAACTATAAAAGATAGACGTTTCATCTTCTGCTCCAATAAGCTCAAATTTCAAGTGAAATATATAAAAAAAAAGCCAATTATTTCCAAGTTTCCGAAATTTGACATATAATATAGGCTTATTTTGAAAATAAATGATTTACAACACAAGTTATTGCACTTTTTTTACGAACCGATATTGTAAAAAATTCTACATTTTGAGCGGAAATTTTAACTCTAAACCCCAAAAGAAGGTGCTACAATGGCAAAGCTTTCTATTGAAGATCTCGAACTCGCCGGCAAGCGCGTGTTCATCCGTGTTGACTTCAACGTTCCGCAGGACAAGGTGACTGGCGAAATCACCAACACCAAGCGTATCGAAGCCGCTCTCCCGACCATCCAGTACGCTCTCGACAAGGGTGCAGCCGTCGTGCTCGCTTCCCACCTGGGCCGTCCGAATGGCGAAAAGAACATGAAGTACACTCTCGCTCCGGTCGCTAAGAAGCTCGAAGAGCTCATCAAGAAGCCGGTGAAGTTCCTCTCCGACTGCGTCGGTCCGGAAGTCGAAGCTGCCTGCGCCGCTATCAAGCCGGGTGAAATCATCCTCCTCGAAAACCTCCGCTTCCACATCGAAGAAGAAGGCAAGCGCAAGATCAAGAACGCCGATGGCACCGAAACTAAGGAAAAGGCCGACAAGGAAGCCGTCAAGGCCTTCCGCGCAAGCCTCACCAAGCTCGCTGACGTCTACGTGAACGACGCTTTCGGTACTGCTCACCGCGACCACTCCTCCATGACGGGTGTCGAACTTCCGCAGCGTGCCGCTGGTTTCCTCATGAACAAGGAACTCAAGGCATTCGACCAGGTGCTCAACAATCCTCCGCGTCCGTTCCTCGCCATCCTCGGCGGTGCCAAGGTCGCTGACAAGATCCAGCTCATCAACAACCTCCTCGACAAGGCCGACAAGATCATCATCGGCGGTGGCATGGCTTTCACCTTCAAGAAGGTCCTCAACAACATCGAAATCGGTTCTTCTCTGTTTGACGAAGAAGGCGCCAAGCTCGTTCCGGATCTGATGGCCAAGGCTAAGGCTGCCGGCAAGGAAATCATCCTCCCGGTCGACTACATCGCTGCCGACAAGTTCGCTGCCGACGCTGCCACGAAGGCTGTCTCCGACGCCGAAGGCATTCCGGCTGGCTGGATGGGCCTCGATGTGGGCGCTGAATCCACCAAGCTCTTCGTGAACGCAATCAAGTCCGCCAAGACCATCGTTTGGAACGGCCCTGCAGGCGTGTTCGAATTCGAAGCCTTCGAAAAGGCCACCAAGGCTATGGCCGACGCTATCGTCGAAGCTACCGCTGCTGGCGCAATCACCGTTATCGGTGGTGGCGATACCGCTACGGCTGCCAAGAAGTACGGTGCCGACAAGAAGGTGACCCACACCTCTACGGGTGGTGGCGCTTCGCTCGAACTGCTGGAAGGAAAGGTGCTGCCGGGCGTCGCTGTCCTCACGGACAAGTAATTTTTCCATTTGCTTCGCGATACGGCGTCACGAATCCGCTCGCCGTACGATTTGTACGGCTTCGGGCTTCGTTCCTGGTCTCGCTCGCAACTGAA
>NZ_CAMZCS010000066.1 GCF_947305105.1 uncultured Fibrobacter sp.
AATGGCTATACTCGGAGTTCACCACTTCCTACTGTCTACTGTCTACTGTCTACTGCCTACTGTCTACTGTCTACTTCCTACTCCCTCTCCACACTCCCGTCTTCACTATCCTCGTCTCCTTGTGCCCATCCTCGAACTTGAAGAAAATCTTCCAGATGTACACGCCCGTGCCGACTTTGCGGCCCTTCTCGGAGCGGTTATTCCAGTGCAGGTACCCTTGCCGGAACAAATCGCCGGAATTCCCACGGATAGATTGTTCCATCTCCCCGTTGTACCCGAATTTCTGCTCGAAATGCGTCACGTAGGTCGCGATGGCGCTAAAGATGTAGACCTCGGCCGTGTAAGGCATCGAAGATTTCACGCTGATGGCAGAAATCGAATCCGGCAGGAGTTCCCAACCATAGCCATCCGGCGGTATCCACTGCGGCGTCTCGCCTATGCCGCTCACTGCTTGCAGCGGGCGCAGTTCGCCAAGGTAAAGCTTGCCGTCCTTACCATCAATCTTGATTCCGCCGCGCCCCAGGGAGTTGCCCGCCAGGTCTTCGTAGCTCGCTTCGGGAGCCGTCAAAAGGCAGAAGCCCTCCTTGACCAGATAACCGTCCAGCAGCACCGTCCACTGTTGGCCATTCTCGCGAATAATCGGGTTCCCTTTCAGGCTTAGAGGGAGCGAGGCGGTATCCTCGCATGATTTTGAATAACGGAACAGATTCTCCCATCCCCGCTCGTTACCGACATTCTTGATCGGTTCGGACATCCAGATAACCAATGTATCTGGCGGGATTTCGAGATTCGGGTCCATGAACTCCTTGAGGCCCATTTTTCCGGGGAACTTGGTCGCCTTCGTCGGGACCGCGCCCACCTTGTCGCGGAGCATCACGTTCTCTATCTTGTCGGAATACACGGTCGTAAAGGCGAGGAAAGGCTTCCTTACCGTATCGGCCTTGGTCAACCCGTACTTGTACGGGGCGTTGATGTAGCCCTCGAACCACTTGTCGTCCGAGCGGTTCTGTTTCATCATCCCGGCAGGCACATAGCGCCATTCGCCGCGGTTCGAGTTCCAGAAAATCGAATCCACGCCCGACATGTTGTTGCGGCGCGCTTCCTTGAAGTGGACACGCACGTAGTCGGCTCGCCCATCCAAGTCCTTGTCGTAAATTTCGGCGGTGTCGGCGATGAGCGAGTACACGATGGAGTCGCGGGGCGACGGCGTGAGCGAATCGATAGTGACCGTACTCGAATCGGAAGGGTTCGTGCTTGTATCCCGAGGGAGCGAATCTTTTGGTATCGAGTCGACAACATTCGAATCTACCGGTTCCGGGATAAATTCCTTCACTTCGCAGGCGTCAGTAGTCAAAAAACCGGTTTCAGGATAACGAACAGACGCCCCTAGGGCATCCGTAACGCGAAGGTAGTATCTGAAACCGGTATATTCTGTGATATTCATGGGGACCTTGGTTGTCCAAGTGTCGTTCTCGATTGTGTAGGAGAATGGATGAGTCTGGTAGATGTAAGCGTTTAAACCGCTGTAGTACAGGACCGCACTGTGAATCCCGTTATTATCGCTCATCCGGAAGGAAAATGTCTTGAGTTCACTTGTAGAATCTTCACAAGCAATCGTAAAGGAATCAATGACGGGAATATCGTTGCCAATGAAAATTGTGTAGGGTTCCATGGCAGGGGTCTGGATACTTGGAGATTTGCCCTGTTGCCCGGCCGTGTCCGTCGCGACGATGTAGAAATCTATTCCTGGAACGACAGCCTGATTTGCCGGGACCGTGTATTCCCAAAGGCTGTCCCTGACATGCCGCATGGCATACGAAGTAAATTGCGCATTCACCGTACTGGAATTCCGCAAGAAAACATTCGCATTCTTAATTTGCAACGACGTCGTGATATAAGCCGATATTGTGATGGAAGAATTCGCTTGCTGTGAATTTTTTATCAAGTTCCACGTTGCATCTGTAAGTGAAACCCTTGGCGGCAGTGAATTTTCGTTCCATTGGAGGGAATCTTTCGTCGTAATTTTGTTGAACTCCATGCTGATGATGACATTGTGCGTATCCCCATTTTGCAGCGTATCGGGACTCTCGTAGCAGACAACATATTGAGAAAGGGAATTATCTCGCATCGCCGCGTAGATACCGGCCAATTCACTTGCGTTATTCGCAAATGTGTATATTCCGTCCGTTCCTTTTGCCAAGGGCTCTAACGGCATTGTTGATTGGACTCCAACTCCAATCGTGTGTATGGTCGTTTTTTTGCGTTTTGCAATACTGATGGCAGAATCCAGCTTAAGATTATCCTGGGCATCGTTTGCACCATCAGAGAAGACAATGACCATTGTAGGATTGGTCTCATTTACAATTTGATCCAAACCAGCGCATGTTCCTTCTATAATATTTGTTCCACCCGTTGCCGCGAGGCTATCCACTGCCCGGAGCAGCAAAGTCTTATTCGAGGTCATTGTCTGGCGGACCTTCGTGCCACCATCGAACCCAACAATGGCTGTCCTATCGTATGGTGTCATGTCGTTGATGAACGCCCTAATAGATTCCTTGGCGCTCTCGATGCTACGGCCTTGCATAGAACCGCTCTCGTCAACAACAATGACGACGGAGATTCCAGTGACATTGTTGATCGTTGTAATCTGGGGCTGGATAACTTGCCCATCTTGAGTCAATACGAGATCTTCGGAAGTTAAACCTTGGAAAGAACGCCCGCTATTGAGATCCGTAACAACAACGTTCGCACAGATTTCAGGATAGTTGCCTAAATCGAACTGCGATATGTTTATCATTGGTTTTGCCAATTCATCTTCTTTGAAAACAGCCTTTACAGTACACAGCGAATCCGTTGTAGTCAAAGTAGATCTAAATTCCTTTGTAGATGAAAGATTCGCATTTCCTTCAACAATCTTCCAAGAATCAAACTTATAGCCACCATGCGCCCATGCTGTCAGAATGACTTTTTCTTTTAATATGGTCGGTTGCTTTCCGGCCGGATTCACAGAGCCGCCCTTTGAGGCTGTTACATTCAATATAAATGGTGTAGCAATCCAGACATTGAACGATTTGTCTGGAATACTTGAAGATGAATCCTGAATAGTGAAGTAATGAGGTGTATTGGGCTCACTAGTGAAATTGAAAGCCGACGATCCCTTAGTCCAGAATGACGCCAAAGGCTTTGTAAACGAGCCATCTGTTCCATAATCACGAACTAAGACGTACACTGAATCAATGGCCTCGAAGCGAAGTGCGAATGGAGTCGAATCGGCGGGTGTCCATGTGAATCTGATTGCCGATTGAGAGGATTCGTTGTAATAATTCTCTTTAAAATTGAACTTTTGTTTTGTTTCGGATAGCTTATACATGGAACTTTTTTTGAAGTGTGCCTTAAGTTCGATATCTCCAGATATCATGACAAATGTGTTGGGTTGACTTTTATCGTCAATCACAGGTGTTCCAGATACAATTTCCCAGTCGGAAAAATGGTATCCTTCGTTTCCCTGGGCACTGATCGAGTATTTTGAGTTGATAAAAGCGGTCGCATAGCCATTGGTTGGAATAGCCTTGCCATTCGAATCCGAACTTAGCGTAAGTTTATAAGAGTGCGTTGCATAATTTATATAGAAAGGGTTGTCTTTTTGTATTGTATTGGCGATGGTTATATAGACGGTTTGCCCGGCTGTGAGATTTAAAGTTTTGGCAAGAGTCCCGATGAATTTCGTTGAATCGACCGATGTTGAGAAATTGGCAGATGAATACCGGATATATTCAAGAGTATTCTGAAAACGCAAGTTCGAAATAATGATGGTATAGGAACCCGCACTGGGAGCCGTAAAGGAGAACCGGACACCCGATTTCCCGTTGGTAACCTGTTTTGCATACAAGTTATCCGTGAAATCATATTTAATCGGAGAATCTGTAATAGCGTAGACATTTCCTTGTTTAAAGACGGCCTTTACTTTACAATCTCCTTGAGCGCCAACAACGGATGTATTTTCATTTTTCTTGTTAGAAACTGTACAATTACCAGATGTAACCTCCCAATGGTCAAATTTGTAATCGACACCAGGTGTGGCGTAGATTTTACTCGTTACTTTGTCGGCCGACCTGCTATAGGATGTGACCCAAGTACCCGCAGAATCAATATACGCGTTTCCTCCCTCTGAAGCCGAAATATCGATGGTATATGTTGGGAGAATCGATACAGTGGAGGAATCTCTCAATGTTTGATAAATACCGCTTATATTTGCAAGATAGTAGAAAAGGTAATTTTTGCTATTGGGCTGTACGGTAATATAAAATTTGCCCGTAACGGGGATATCCCCGGTGCCGCGCGGAATCATAGTGGTGAATGTGGAATCCGTGCCGTAATTGCTAACTCCGAACGCCCGTTGATGGAACGTGAATGTAAATAAATAATGAGAACTTGCTCCCGCTTGGAAGCACATTCGAATGCCGTAAAGGCCATTGGGAATTTTCGCACTGTTTTTGTCAAAATACAATACGGTTCCATTTTCGTCTATCTCATAGATGGGGACCTGCCTAGTCACCCTTCTCAAGACAACAGAATTCGTAGACGGAATGAATCCAGTCGAATCGGCTGTTGTATCAATAAAAGTCCCAGAACCCGAAACAATTTCCCACCTGACAAAGTTTTCCCCAACAGCGAGACTTTTCTTGAATGTAACAGGAACGGTGTCGCCAATGTTCGCACGATAGGGAGTTGGCTCCCCTTCAATAGTCACATCGGCATTAGCTGTTGCTACAAATATTATAGAACAGAGCAACGTTACAAAAAATAATGACACCCAGCCCCCTCTCCAACGATGAAGACAACGTTTTTAAAATCCCGCCCTAAATATATACTTATTTTGTATAAAACGAATGAAAAAATTATTTTATTTTAAATCTAGGGTCTAGAGACTAGAATCTAGAGGCTAGTGAATAAGAATCACGCACTTCGTGCGTCAATTAACCTCTAGATTCTCTAACGGAGATTGCTTCAGGGCTATTCGCCCCTCGCAATGACAAATTTTTAGGCTCCAGGCACGAGCAGTGAGTCTTAGAGAGAATAGAGAATAGAGACTAGTGAAAAGAATCACGCACTTCGTGCGTCAATATAAGACGGCGAAGCCGTGATATTTCTCCCTAGCCCCTAGATTCTAGATCCTAACCACTAACCACCAACCACTGTTTACTTATTTCTTCTTGTGACCCCTGCGATAGATACCGGTCTTCACTATCCTCGTCTCCTTGTGCCCGTCCTCGAACTTG
>NZ_CAMZCS010000067.1 GCF_947305105.1 uncultured Fibrobacter sp.
TAGGGCTACGCCCGTATATGAAGAACCGCCGGCTTCGCCGGCGGGTCCCTTTTTGCATAAGTAAAAAAATTATGGGGGACTATTCGGTGAATGCTTGAATGTCGCCGGTGTTGATGTTGCTCATGTTTGCGTAGACAACAGAAACGATTTGTACCGAGAAACTCGGAGTCTTGCTTATGACGCTTCTGAATGCCATGGCACCCATCTCGAATGTGTTCGGAATGGCTGTGAAGATAATATCTCCGTTCCGGATTCCTTCTTGGATGGGTTCGTTCATGTCGACTGCATAGACGCTTTTGCCCTTGAGGAGCGCCATCGTCTCTTTGTTGACAAACGAACCTGTCGCGAAAGCAACTGCGAAATTTTCGCCTTGGTGCTGAGACATATAGTTCTCGATGCTGTTTTTGGCTTCGTTCGCATCGTTTACGATGAGGACATCGACGCGGTTCTTGCCGAGCGAGCGCTGGATTGCCATGCTCCTGTCGTAAGATCCGCCAATAGCATAGCAGAGCGTGAGAATCTTGTTTTCTTTGATTTGTTCGCCAATCTCTTTGCCGATTTTGTCGTTGTCTGCGACCACGGTTGTCCTGACTGTAGTCTGGAGCGGGCTGTTCTCGTGCAGTTTTTGGTCTACGACGACAATAGGAACCTTTGTGCCCGTAAGGACAATCATGTTCTCGATGGCTTTATCGCTGGGCATCATGATGATGCCTTTCAGGTTTGGAATGTCGGAAATGCCGCTGAGCGTCTTGAGTACGGTTGTGTTGACCGTGTCTGCATCGCGGTAGACGGTCATTATCTTGTAATTTTCCTGGTCGCCGACTTCTTTTGCTCCACGATAAATCTGGTCCCAATATGGGATCTTGCTCCCGAGCAACATAAGTATGGTGCCGTTGCTCTTTGAGGTGTCTTTGGGAGCATCATCGTGGCCGCATGACGTCAAAATGGCCATGCTTAACGAAGCGATAATTAAACTTAAACGAACTTTCATAAAGTATTATGAATAATAGAAAAAAAATCCGTTTAGAACACCCTAGAATTCCACAAGTCCCTTTTCGGCATCGGCGAGGATGACCTTCGTCACAATTCCAACGAAAAGTCCGTGCCCGACAATGCCCACGATGTGTTCCAAATCACGTGCGAGTTTGTCGGGGTTGTCGATGATGCCGAACTTGGCATCGGCGATGAGGTTGCCCGAGTCACTGATGACCGGACCGTCTTTGCCCGGGGCGCCCATGCGCACCTTGAGGTCGCCGCCGAGTTTTTTCACGCGTTCGGTCACCACGGCGATGGCTCCCGGAATGATTTCGAGCGGAACGGCGAACTTTTCGCCGAGTTTCGAGACCTTCTTGCCCGAGTCTGCGATAATCACGTAGTTGTCGGTCATCGAGGCGACAATCTTTTCGAGCAGGTGAGCGGCACCGCGGCCCTTGATGAGGTTCTTGTTGTCGTCGATTTCGTCGGCTCCGTCAATCACCATGTCAAGGTGGGAAACTTCGCCCATTTCTTTGAGCGGGATGCCGAGGCTACGGCACTGGAGCGTGGTGCTCCAGCTGGTGCTCACGCCAACGACGTTCAAACCTTCGGTCTTGATGCGTTCTGCGAGGCGGTTCACCATGTGCGCTGCGGTACTGCCCGTACCGAGCCCAACGGTCATGCCGTCTTTGATCATGTCTGCTGCGCGGACACCTGCCGCTTTCTTGAGTTCGTCCATCGTTGCCATTAGCGCCATCTCCTATCTTCGTTTTGGTCGTAATCGCCGTCAAAGCTGTTGTCGTAATTGTCGTCGCCGTAATCGTCGTAGTCTTCGTCCGGGAATCCGGATTCCAGTTCGGTGAAACTGGGCGATTCAATTGAAACGACTTCTACTTCGAAAATCAAATCCTTGCCCGCAAAGGGGTGGTTCCCGTCGACAAGGACTGTATCCTTGTAGATTTCTTTAACGACATAAATGCCGTCGCATTCCTCGTCGTCATTCAAGTTCAAGTCGTCGCAGAACTCGTCTGCTGTCTCGGGGAGCTGGAATTCGCGGATGTCGTTGTCCTGGAACATTTCGAGTTCCATTCCGAGCCAAAGTTCGCCGACATCGCGCAGCTCGTCTTTGGGTACCTGCATCACGAGGTCCTTGCGGTATTCTCCGTAGCCCAGTCTGCTGGGTATCTTTATGGAGAATTTTTCACCGAGCCGGCGCCCGAGGAGTGCCGATTCGAGCCCCGGGATAATATTGTTGTAGCCATGGATATAGACAAAGGGGTAAGAGGGAGGAACTTCTTCAAGAATCCTGCCGGACAATTCCTTGAGGACATACGCAATGCTCACCTTTGTCTTGTCTTCTATGATTTCCATACGGGCGCAAATATAGATATTTATAAACCACTAACCACCACCCCCTAATCACCAACCACCAACCACTAACCACTATTTTACTACATTACGGCTATGCTTTACGGAATATGTTCTGACATCCATTCCAACCTCGCTGCGTTCGAAGCCGTGCTGCAGTCCATGGAGGACAACCATGTCGAAAGGACGGTTTGTCTAGGCGATCTGGTTGGGTATGGAGCCGACCCTAACGAATGTGTTGAACTGGCCAAAGTGAATATGGATATTTGCTTGATAGGGAATCACGACAGCGTGGCTATCAAGCACGAGTCTAGCTTGGGGTTCAACCCCTTTGCCAAGCAGGCTATCGAGTGGACGCAGCGGGCCTTGTCCGTAGATTCTGTCGCGTACATCCGCTCGTTGCCCTATATTCACGAAGAAAACGATATTTGCTTTGTGCATGCCTCGCCGTTGAGCCCGGCAGACTGGGTTTACGTGACCGAACTGGAAGACGCGCTGGATGCGTTCGAGAATTTTTCCGGACGTTACTGCTTTGTCGGCCACACGCACAGTCCGATTATCGTGGCGAGCCGTTCGCTGGCGATTCCCAAGGTGCTGGACGAATACGAGTACGTGATTGCCGATACGGAGCGCCTGTTGGTGAACGTGGGCAGTGTGGGCCAGCCCCGCGACCGCGATCCGCGTGCCTGCTGGTGCCTGCTCGATACAGAGACCAAGTGCGTGCGCCTGATCCGAGTGGATTACGACATCTCCAGGACGCAGGAAAGCATGCGCAAAGCCGGAATGCCGAGTTTTTTGATAGATAGACTGAGTGTGGGAAGGTAAATAGTAGACAGTAGGAAGTAGACAGTAGACAGTAACTTCCTGCTAAAAAACTTCTAACTTCCTACTTCTAACTTCCTACTAAATCATGAAATGGGTTCTCGCAGTTTTTGGTAAGGCTGGCTCGCCGTTCATCGCGGACGAGGTGGAAAAGTATGTGAAGCGCCTGCGTGGCGGCATGTTCCCGCTCGAGGTCGTGGAACTCAAGGAATCGAAGCTCGATGACCGCGTGCAGTCGCTTGCTCAGGAAGCTGCGCTCTTCGAAAAAAAATTCCCCAAATCGGAGTATCGTCGCGTTATTTTGTCCGAAGAGGGCAAACTTATGGATACGGTGAAACTTTCCGATACCTTGCGCGACCGTTTTCCGGGAAATATCGTGTTTTTGATTGGGTCGGCTTACGGTATTGACGAAAATTTGAAAAAGACTGCGGACTTGTTGCTTTCACTTTCTCCGCTCACATTTACCCACGACCATGCCCGCGTACTTTTTGCCGAACAGCTCTACCGCGTGCAGATGGTCATGCAGAACCACCCGTATCATCATAGATGAAATTAAATATGGAGACTAATCTTATAAGGGATTAGGATCTAGAGAATAGAGGTTAGTGAAAAGAATCACGCACTTCGTGCGTTAATGACAGACGGCGAAGCCGTGATATTTCTCCCTAGCCCCTAGATCCTAGCCTCTAGATTCTCATCCCTAGATTATACCCCCTTCTCTCTATTTACTATATTTGGCGCCATGAATTCTGAAATCGAAAAACGCCGCACTTTCGCCATCGTAAGCCACCCGGACGCGGGTAAGACCACCATCACCGAAAAGTTCCTGTGGTACGGGAACGTGATTCGCGAGGCGGGCCATGTGCGCGCGAAGGCGAACAAGAGCTACACCGTGAGTGACTGGATGAAGATCGAGCAGCAGCGCGGTATCTCGGTTTCGAGCTCCGTTTTGAATTTCCCGTTCGAAGGTTGCATGTTCAACCTCGTCGATACCCCGGGGCACCAGGACTTCTGCGAAGACACCTACCGCGCCCTGACTGCCGTGGATGCGGCCCTTGTGCTTATCGATAGCGTGAACGGCGTGGAAAAGCAAACGATCAAGCTCATGGACGTGTGCCGCATGCGCCACACCCCGATTATCACGTTCATCAACAAGATGGACCTCGATGGCCGCCATGTGCTCGACCTGCTCGACCAGATTGAAAATATTCTGCACATCAAGACGGCCCCGTTCACCCTCCCGATTGGCGTGGGTAAACTCTTCAAGGGCGTGTACTCCATTGCCGAGAACACCTTCCACACCTTCAACAAGGAAGAAGGTCATCAGGAAATCATCCAGATGGAAGGCCCGGACGATCCGCGCCTCGTGGAAATGTGCGGCGAGAACTGGGTGGAACAGTTCAAGGAAGAATACGAGATGGTCACCGGCGGCATGGACCCGTTTGACCACGAGAAGTTCCTGAAGGGCGAGATGTGCCCCGTGTTCTTCGGTTCTGCCGTGAACAACTTCGGTGTGCGCCAGTTGCTGAACGCTTTTGCAAAGCTTGCGCCGCCCCCGATGGTGCGCGAGACCGACAAGCGCCCGGTGAGCCCCGACGAGGATGCCTTCAGTGCGTTCGTGTTCAAAATCCAGGCCAACATGGACCCCAAGCACCGCGACCGCACCGCCTTCCTTCGCATTTGCTCGGGCAGCTTTACCCGTGGCGAGAAGGTTTATCACGTTCGCACTGGCCGTGATATCCGCTTGGCCGCCCCGACGGCGTTCCTCGCGAAGGACAAGGAAGTCATCGACCACGCCTGGGC
>NZ_CAMZCS010000068.1 GCF_947305105.1 uncultured Fibrobacter sp.
TAGGGCTACGCCCGTATATGAAGAACCGCCGGCTTCGCCGGCGGGTCCCTTTTTTGTAGATGGAAATTTGCTGTGCTGAGTATTACAGTGGCTCGGCAATAAGTGCGAATGGCTCGGCACCTGTGATGCGGACACGTAATTTTTTGCCTGGTGCGAATTCGCCTGGAATGGCGACCGGGTTGTAGGCTTCGTTCCTTGCGATGGTCGTTCCGCTGCGGTGGCCTTCTTTTTCGATGTGGACTTCTGTTTCGTGACCAATCCAGCGTGCGTTGTTTTCGCGGGCGATTTTTTGGAAAGTTTCGGCGAGCAATGCCGAACGCCGGTGCTTCTCGTCGTCGCTTACAGAATTTGTCTGGTTCATGGCGAAGGCGGGGGTTCCGGGGCGGGCGACAAATCGCGTGATATTGCAGACGGTCGGCCTTGTTTCCTTGAGCAGTTCCAGCGTGGCGTCAAAGTCTTCTTCGGTTTCGCCGGGGAATCCGACAATCATGTCGGTGCTCAATGTGAACTTGTCAAAATTCTTGTTGAATGTTTCTGCCAGTGAGACAAAGTCGCTGGCCGTATGGCGGCGGTTCATTGCCTTGAGGATCCGCTCGCTTCCGCTCTGGACGGGCAAGTGGATGAACTTGTAGACTCTGCTGTCGGTAAAACATTCCAGGAGCGATTCCGCATACGAAAGCATGTGGCGAGGGTTGCCCATGCCGAGGCGTAGCTTGTAGTCGCCCGGAACATGGACGAGTATGTTTTGAACGAGCTTAGCCAGGTTTGTTCCCGTGTCGAATCCGTAACAGCCGCAGTCTTGCCCGGTCAACTGGATTTCGTTGCAACCATCAGCGACAAGGGATTGTACTTGTTCAATGATGGATTCGGCAGGGTAGCTATGCAGACGGCCTTTGACCAGGTGCGTGCTGCAGAATGCGCAGGCATCAAGGCACCCTTCCTCGATGTTGACGATTCCCGTAAACGGGGATTCGCGAAGTGTTGCTTGGCGTGTATCTTTGCTGCTTTCGCCGATGATTTCGGCGGCAATATTTTTTAGGCTCGTAAATTCTATTTTGTTAAAAATGGCAGAGGCTTCTTTCCGGAAATCTGCCGGTGCGCACCCGGTAATGTAGATTCTTGCTTCGGGGTATGTCTCATGCGCTTTTTTCAAGAGCTTGATGGCGCCTGCGTTCCCCTTGACCGTGCATACGTTCAGGTATATTGCCTCGGGTATCTCGTCTGTCGGGAAATTGAAAAGAGTACGGAATTTTTTGGCGAGCAATCGTGCTATCCGTTCGCCGTCTCCGAAATTGGCGGCGCATCCCTGGCTGACTATGGCGACGAGGGGCGCCTGCATTTTAGTGCTCGAAACGCTCCAGCGTAATGCCGGGGTAGTAGTGGCTCAAAATCTCGAGATAACTCTGCCCTGCTTGGGCCCTAGCGCGCACTCCCATCTGGCACATTCCTACACCGTGGCCGTAGCCTTTGCCGCTAAGTATCCAGGAATTTCCCTTGTGGCTGATTGTGAACAGCGACGACGGGAGAATGGTTCCCTTCTGCTTGAATAGCCAGCGTACCTTGTCTCCATAGACTTTAAAAGTGCCTTTGTCTGTAGTCACCTGCAAGGTGTAGATCCTGCCGCTGGGGAGTTTTTTCTTGATGGAAATATCTTTGAGCTTCTTGAATTTCGGGACCTTCGTCTTGGCTTCTTTGCCGTTCTGCTGGAAGAGCGCAATCAGTTCCTTGTCGGTGAACTTGCGTTCCCACTTGCTGTAGTTGGACTCGTTGCACCAAGGTTGCCCATCGGGGCGCAGGTCCGGTACGCTCTTGAGGTACGGCTTGTTCTTCTTGTCCCATGTCACCATCGTTTCTGTCTTGCCACCGCAAGTGGAGTGGTAGTAGGCGATGATGAATTCACCTTTGTACATCATGGTCTCGCCGACGGTGGCCTTCACGGCTGCATTCGTCAGGGGAGTGGCGCTTTTGTAACCCATGTACACTTGATCTTTGGTGTCTGCGTACACGTCAAAGCCCATTGCGTCGCGGCTGTTGAAATGCTTGTACACATAGGTGCGTGCGGCAACCGCTTGTGCCTTGAGCGCTTCGAAGCGGCTGCTGTCCAGCTTGCCGATTTCGTAGGGGATGACTCCACGGACGTAGTCTTCGACGTCGACGATGTTGATTGCCGTGATGCGGCTTTTGGCGGCCTTTACAATAAAGTAGCCTGGATAGCACGAAGACTGTAACTGCTTTTGCGTAGGAGCGATGTTCAAGCATTTGCCTTCGCTGTAGAACTCACGCTGGTCTACCGTTTCTTTGGTCCCGTTGCTTTCGATTTCCAACTGGTTGCCGACAGCGGTAATGGCGATGGTTTGGTTCCCCGATTTGACGAACAACTTTTTTTCGTCTACGAATACGCCTACGCGTACGGGCCTGTCCAGGTTGTCCGGAATTTTTTTGACTTGGATCTTGGGCGGGGTGTCGCCGAACTTGTCTGGTACGCCTGCGCTGATGGGTTGCGCTTCGGTTGCTTGTTCCTGTATAGGCTCTGCCGTCTCGGCCTGGTCGGTGCTCGGTTGCTCCGGCTCGGGGGCTTCTATGACATCGTTTTGCGGCCCGGCATAGGGTTCTTCTTCCTGTGTCGGTGCTGGTTGGCTGGGCTCTGGAACGGGTGCCTGTTGTTCCGAGGCGGGGGGCGGGAGTTCCGGGAGGTCGAATCCGTCGTCCATCCCGTCTTGGGCAAAAGATAGCGCAAAGAAAAAACCTGCGCTAAGGAGGCTAGTTCGGAATAATCCCATCAAATCCATCGTCTCGGTTAGCGATTGTTCTTCTTGAGCTTTTCTTGAGTTTCCTTGGCCATCTTGCGGAGCTTCGACTGGTTCAGCGTACGGTCGGCCGTAGAAATCTTGTCGACGAAAAGGTCGCCGTTCAGGTGGTCGCATTCATGCTGGATGCAGCGGGCGAACAATCCCTCGCAGTTCCTGATTTCTTGCGGTTCTCCGTTGATGTCGAAAAAGCGTACCGCCACGCGGTCGGGGCGGACGACGTTGCAGAACAAGTCGGGGATGGACAAGCAACCCTCGTCATAGTCGACCATCTCGGCATCGGCTTCGGCTTCCCATTCCGGGTTGAACATGATATAGGGCTTCGGTTCCTCTTCGTTGGGAACGGCAGTGTCGATGACGACGAGCCTAATGTTCTTGCCGATTTGCGGCGCTGCGAGCCCACAGCCAGTGGAATCGTAGAGCGTTTCGAGCATGTCGCGTGCCAGTTGGCGGAGTTCCGGCGTGATTTCCGAAATGGGTTCGGATTTTTTACGCAGTACGGGGTCGCCGTAAGTTCTGATGGGGAGCAATGCCATGGGTTGCTTTTGTCCTGTTTTCTAGTCTGTTAGTTACTTCGCTTCTTTCTTGTCGTCAGCCTTGGCTTCTGCGTTCAGCACGCGGAGGATAGCGGACTTTTCGAAATCGATAAGGGTCGTCGATGCTGTACGGACAGTGATAGTGTTCGAGCCTTCTTCCATGGAAGTAATCGTGCCGATGATGCCGGCGGTGGTCATGACCTTGTCACCCTTCTTGAGGGCCTTGCGCATGGCGTCCATCTGCTTCATTTCCTTCTGCTTCGGGCGGATGAAGAAGAACCACATCACGACAAAGAGGAGAATCAGGGGGAGGAAGCTAGTGATTGCGCTCGGCTGTTCACCGTTCGCGGCGGGAGCGGCGTCCTGGGCGAGAGCGGCAATGGAGGAAAGGGTCACGAGGAGTGCAGAAAGTTTCATAATAAGCCTTGTTTTAAGGTGATTGATTGTTTCGCGGTAAATATAGAAAAATGAGACGGGAGGCTATGAGCAATAAGTCTTTGAGAGACTAGAGACTAGAGGCTAGTGAAAAGAATCACGCACTTCGTGCGTCAATATAAGACGGCGAAG
>NZ_CAMZCS010000069.1 GCF_947305105.1 uncultured Fibrobacter sp.
TTGAAGGAAGGCTTCTACATGAACTGGGAACATCTTGACGAACTCAAGAAGTTGCTCCGTTTCGAAAGCACCAAGACCGAAGGCGACGCTCTCGTGGGCCTTGACGAATACGTGAAGCGCATGCCGGAAGGCCAGAAGGAAATTTACTACCTCATCGGCGACAAGAATGCCGTGAAGTCCAACCCGATGCTCGAAGCCTTCAAGGCCAAGGGCTACGAAGTCTTGCTCATGAGCGACGGCATCGACGAGTTCATGATGTCTAGCCTCCAGGAATTCGGCGACAAGAAGTTCCACGACATCGCCCGCGGCGACGTGGACTTCGAAAAGACCGAAGACGAAAAGAAGGCCGAAGAAGCTAACAAGGGCATCTTCAAGGGACTCTGCGAAAACCTGCAGAAGGTCTTGGACGAAGACATCAAGGAAGTCCGCGTGTCTAGCCGCCTGAAGGATAGCCCCTGCTGCCTCGTGACTAGCGAAGACGCCATGAGCGCCCAGATGGAACGCATGATGAAGGCGATGGGCCAGAAGAACTTGCCGAAGAGCAAGCGCATCCTGGAAATCAACCCGACGCACCCGATTTGCGAAATGCTCAAGAAGAAAGCCGAAGCCAAGGAAGACCTAGGCGACTGGCCGAAGGCCCTTTACGGTCAGGCTCTGCTTGCCGAAGGCTCTCCGCTCCCGAACCCGGCCGAGTATGTGGCTGCAATTACCAAGTTGTTAACCGCCAGCGTGAAATAAAAAGACACGCTATCGCACAAATATCACGTAAAAAACAAACCGGTTCCGGTCTAAGGGAGCCGGTTTTACATTTGTCCCAACGCTTTGCCATCATTTGTCATTGCAATAATGTATATTTTTACATGAAAAATAGAGTTTTTGCTCCCGTTCTCTACCTGAAAACTAGACACTTTCATGATTATGGAGAATCGGACAAACGCTCACGTCTGTGACAAGTGTTCACTTGGCACATCGTTTTGCTACATGGCTTATTGTTTTATGCAATCCACTTGTATGCAAGCGGCCTTTGGGGGCGTGAGTTGTTTGTGCTTGTTTATAATCGGGTTGTCTAGGCCTTCAGGTAGACAAGTGCTTTCAACTCCACGCCCTTTTTGTTTATCCAAAAACAGCGTCTGTTGTTTGTAGAATGAGAGCAATCACTCGTTGAGTATTGCTCTCGTTCTTTACCTGAAAACTAGACACTTTCAAGATTATAGAGAATAAGACAATTACTCGCCAAAGCCCGTGGTGGCCACGGGTGTAGTGTACCCTAGGCGTAATGTACTCCTAGGGTGGTGTGCCGTGTCTTTGCGAGCCTTGCATTCTGGAGCCGACAGCGAAAGAATCGGGCGAAGCCATATCCAACCGGCATATTGCGGGTGCATTGTATTGTTTTGAAAATGTCGCTTTTAGGCAGGGAGTGAGTGGGCTCCCTGCCCGTTTTCTTGTGCCTTTGTATAAGGCTATTGAGATATGACCCGGTGCCGCTCCTGCGAGAGTGAACTCGTTCACTTTCAACAAGGAGCAAGCGATGTCCAAGGCACTCGAAGACGAATCTCGTATAAAAGAATTTCATTTGTTTGCCGGAATTGGCGGAGGAATATACGGAGGCGAACTTCTTGGTCACCAATGTTGCGCCGGCGTAGAAATCAGTGAATTTTGCCAAAAGGTATTACAGCAACGGCAAGAAGACGGTTGGATGGACGAATTTGAAATCTATGGCGATTTACGCGCATTAGATGGAAAAAATTTCAAAGGGCAGTTCGACATCCTATGTGGAGGCTTTCCCTGTCAAGCCTTTAGCACCGCAGCACACGGCAAGAACATTGCCGAAAAGAACCTTTGGGACGAGATGTTGCGATTTGTCCAAGAATCGGACGCCCCCGTAGTTTTCGGAGAAAATGTCGTCCTTCGAGCCATATCGAAAGCCAAGCAGGACTTGGAAAAGATTGGCTACAAGGTGCAATTCTGTCGCTTAAGTTGTTCTAACCTCGGCGCAGACCACCAAAGAAACCGCTTTTGGCTTTTAGCCGTGAAAAATCAGGAAATTTTCGAGCATATAAAAAATCACATCACCCAATTGCCAAAATTTAAAGGGAGTTATTGGAGCAAAAATCCTGACGAGCTCGGTACCGATGTTCCAATCAACAACCGTCGAGAACAATTAAAAGCTGTCGGCAATGCACAATCCCCCTTTGTCGCTGCGAGCGCTTTTAGGATCTTGGTCAATCGCCATATTGAAGACGGCACATACACCGAAAATGTTTCTGAAGAAGAAATCTCAAAAGTTTTCTCAAAACAGAAGACATGGATCAAAAAGACCTTTGGGGAAGAAATGGGCTTAGTCCATACACCAACGACGATGGCGAATTACTCGGCGCCGTCAATGATGAAGCACCAAGGATGCCGAAATTTCAAAGAAGTTTTCGGAACACCCGCCCCCAAAAACGCAGAATACCTGATGGGGTTCCCTCTCGGCGCCAGTTCTCCTGAACCGCAGAAAAAAGCAAACTTCAAAAAATGGGGTGCAAAATGACCACTGATGAAATCAGAAATTTTTTCCAGAGCAATGGATTTCGCGAAGCAAAAGCGGAAACCTATCCCAAAACATACACTATCATATCGGAATCAAGCCTATTGACAGGGCAGTTTAACAATCGTGATTCCGCTTCATGGAAAAAAGCGGAACTCATCATTCTCAAAAGCACAATCAGCAAGACGAAAAAAAAGAGCATCCTGAAAAAATGGAAAATCCTTGCCGAGAAAGATTCGCTTCGTATCCAAAAATTGCTCATTCCATCAGGGAACGACTCTTATGAAGTTTACGATATCCACGGAGACAAAACCAATACAAAAACATTGAAGGAAGTGCTTGGATTATCGCCATCCCCAAGTGCTCACGAACAAAAAATCTACTATGGCGTACCGGGTTGCGGCAAGAGCAATAAAATCAAAGATTTGTTACAAGACGTTCCCGAGAAGAACAAGATTCGCGTCGTATTTCACCCTGAATACACCAACGCCGAATTCATCGGACAAATTCTTCCTAAAGTCAACGGGCATGTAACATACGAATTTACTCCGGGACCATTCGCGCAAATTATCAAAAGAGCATACCTCAATCCAAGCGAACACTTCTACTTGGTCATCGAAGAAATCAACCGCGGTAACGCAGCCGCTATTTTCGGCAACGCTTTTCAGCTATTAGACCGGTTAAAAGAGGGCGAAACCGATTCCCTGGGCAACGATCCGGCAAACCCTAACGTAAACAGGTTTACAAAAGGATGGAGCCAATATTTTATACAAAACGACGACATCAACGAATATGTAAGGAAGGCGATTCAAGTAGAATTCGGGAAATATGAGGAATCTAAAGATACCCTTTTAGATGAAATCCTTATTGGCGACATTCGTTTCAATGCAAACACGGCAATCCGTATTCCGCCCAATTTATCCATCCTCGCGACAATGAACACTAGCGATCAAAACGTATTCACTTTGGACAACGCATTCCAACGTCGTTTTGACATGCAGCTCGTCCGCAACGAATTCGAAAAAGGCAATGCCGGCGGATTCAAGACAAAAGAAATCAAAGCA
>NZ_CAMZCS010000070.1 GCF_947305105.1 uncultured Fibrobacter sp.
CGCCTTTATCCACCCGCTCTGCTGTTTTCTTTAAAGTTTAATATAGAATGACAAGGAGCGGCCGTTTTTAAAAGGAGATCCCCGCCTACGCGGGGATGACAAGGAAGGGATGCGGGTACGCCCCCGTTGGCGGACAGGGGACAGTCCCCCGTCTGTATGTATAGACGTTTTTGCGGGGAAAATTTTCCGGGAATTTGCAGTAAAAAGATGTTTTCGTCGGGCAAAAAAAAGGTTCACAGGTGGTTTTCTGTTTATACAGAAAACGGCAGCCTTGATGCAAAGGGCCGCCCGAGGTATAAAAAATCGGGCCGGCTTCGCCGGCCTTTTTGGAGGGGGCTTGGCGGTTAGCAACCTAGTCCCTAAGGCAACGAACAGAATACCCGTAGCCGTAGCTCTTGCGGATGGCGGCATAGTCCACATAGCCGACGTCGTTGTACAAGCCCATGCCGTACGCGTAGTAGCTACTGCTCTCCGTAGAACTCCAGAAGTACGCGCTTTCGCCCTCGTAGACGAAATTCCCACTGCCGTTCCTGCGGCCAGCAGGCAACGCCGAGAAGGCGTAGGCGTCCGAGCCATTGCCACTTGTCCCTTCATAATCATTCCAGCCTTCCGTGGACTTCAGCATCTTTCCTACGGTTGCCCACTCCCCAACTGCAGTGATCAGGGTATCCCATTCCGTGGTATCGGGCAGGTGCCAGCCCTCAGGGCATACGCCACGAACTTTGACGTTGCCGAGGTTGCAGTATTCCCCATAGCCGCAACCATTGGCCGTGTTACCCGGTATAATGCCAGCACTATCCATTGCCGCGCTCCACAGGTACAAGCGGCCATATTTAGCGCAATTGGCGGGGTCATCATCATAGCAATAGCTAGAAGAGTCTTCTTCGGCACCTTCAAAAGTCTGCTGAATGTACCTGTAATTCAAGTTCTCCGCCATCCACCACTGTTCACCGATTTTTACGGTCTTGTAAGTCTGTCCGTCCCTGTCGTCCGTCAGGGTGCCATATTCGCAGTTGTCCTCAGTCGCTGTTTTGCAAGGTGAAGCTAAAGAAGCTGTAGGAACCACGGAACTCGACGAACTGTTTTTTTCTGAACTACTTGATTTATAGTCCTTAAGGCAACGAACAGAGAACCCGTTGCGCTTGGTTTCGCCGCCCAGGTACGCATTATCGTCGTCGTAGTACAAGTACATGTGGTACGCGAAGAGGCTATTGTTCTGCGTCGAACTCCAGAAGCTCGCGCCGCTGCCCTCGCGGTAGAAATCCCCAGCGTAGTACCTGTAGCCAGCAGGCAACGCCGAGAAGAAATAGGAATCCGAGCCATTGCCATTTTTTTTCCAGCCTTCCGTGGACTTTAGCATTATTCCTGCCGTTTCTTTTCCCCCTACCGCATTGAACAGGGCGTTCCATTCCGTAGTATCGGGCAGATGCCAGCCTTCAGGGCACACGCCACGAACTTTGACGTTGCCGAGGTTGCAGTTATCCCAATAGCCACAACCATTGGCCGTATTACCAGGTATAATGCCAGCGCTATCCATTGCCGCACTCCACAGGTACAAGCGGCCATATTTAGCGCAATTGGCGGGGTCATCATTATAGCAATAGCTGGAAGAGTCTTCTTCGGCACCATCATCTGTCTGCTGAATGTACCTGTAATTCAAGTTCTCCGCCATCCACACCTGGTCGCCGATTTTCACAGTCTTGTAAGTCTGCCCGTCCCGGTCGTCAGTCAGGGTGCCATATTCACAGTTGTCCCCAGCCTCGGTTTTGCAAGGTGAAGCCACAGAAACTGTAGGGACCACGGAACTCGATGAACTGTTAGACTTGCCATCTTTACTGCTGCTGGATTTGGCTTTGCTACTGGAATCACTCGTCTCGTTAGAACTAGACTTTGCCTTCGCGCTTGACGATGATTTTTTCTCCGAGTCCGGCCGAACCGCCTTAGTCAACGAATCGTCAACGACCCAGAGGCCCTTTTTACAGACATAGGCAGAATCCTCGTCTTCCACATAGGCAGTCTTGCCGTTGAGATCCCTCGTGCAAGATGGCAAGTCGTCGAAAGTGGGAACAACTTTATCGACTTTCTCGCTAGGTTCAGCATCCTTGGCAGAGTCGGAGTCCTTGTCCAGAATCGATTCCGTCAAGGAATCATCGGCAAGTTCTGCGTCCTTGGGGTCGGTTCCCTTGCTGTCGCCACCACAGGCCGCAAGCGCAAGCAACAAGGCCCACAAAGCAAAACCTACAAAGAAACGACTCATGATACCCCCTTGGCGACACTCATTCGGAAAATATACACTTTTTCAATGCATCGTCAACCTGAATAGATTGCTTCGGGACTGTTGGTCCCTCGCAATGACAAGGAGCGACCTTTTTTAAAAGGAGATCCCCGGCCAAGCCGGGGATGACTGGGATGGGACGCGGGGATGACAAAGGAATGCGCCAGGGATGGCACAGCCTTAGAAATGAATCACGCGGACCTTGATGACCTTGTCGAGCTTGCCGAGCTTTTCGATGATGGAGTCATCGACCTTGCTTTCGACGTCAACGAGGTTGTAGCCGATCTTGCCGTTGCTCTTGTTGCTGAACGAGGCAATGTTGATGCCTTCGGCACCGAACACCTTCGTGATTTCGGAGATCATGTTCGGGACGTCCTGGTTGATGACCACGACGCGGCTCTTGACACCGGCGTGCGGGTGATCGACGAGGGCCGGGAAGTTCACCGAGTTGCGGACGCAGCCGTATTCGATGTAGTCCTTCAGTTCCTCGACGGCCATCACGGCGCAGTTCTCTTCGGCTTCTTCGGTGGAAGCGCCGAGGTGCGGGAAGCAGGTCACCTTGTCGTTCTTGATGAGGTCGGCATCCGGGAAGTCGCAGAGGTAGCCCTGGAGGGAACCGGAAGCGAGCATCTCGTTGACCGGGGCCATCTCGACGATGCCGCCACGGGCGAAGTTCATGATGTAGCTGCCCTTGAAGCCGGCGAGGTTCTTGCGGTTGAGCAGGTTCTCGGTCACGCCCTTGATGAAGGGAACGTGGACGGTGAGGAAGTCGGACTTGGCGATGACTTCGTCCAGAGTCGCGGTTTCAACCTTGTTCGAAAGTTCGTGCATGTTGGCGGCGTTCGGATACGGTTCGTAAGCGAGCACGCGCATGTTCTTCCAACGGGCATAGTTGGCGACGAGCACGCCAATCTTGCCGAGGCCGATGACGCCGAGCGTCTTACCGGCGAGTTCCATACCGGCAAACTTCTTCTTGCCGCTTTCGACGGTCTTGGCGAGGTCCGGATCGTTCGTGTCGAGGCCCTTGACCCAGGCGGCGGCCTTGTCCACGTTACGCACGGCCATGCCGAGCACGGTCATCACGAGTTCGGCAACGGCGTTGGCGTTTGCACCCGGAGTGTTGAACACGCAGATGCCCTT
>NZ_CAMZCS010000071.1 GCF_947305105.1 uncultured Fibrobacter sp.
GTCCAGTCTTTCCACTTGTGCCAGAATTTAAAGAGGAATGCCGGAACCTTGTTCGGATAGCCGTGGATCATAATGTCGCCACCGGGCTCGTAATTGCCTTCTTTTGCGGCCTTGATTTGCTCTGCGTTCGGGTACGAAATCTTTAGCGATAAATGGAAAATGCTTTTGGGGTTGTGCTTCTCGATGGTGTAATTGCCCTCGGGTGTCTTGTTGTCACCTGATTTGACCTTTGCTCCGACCGGATTCTTGCCCAATGAAATTCTGTATGACTTGACAACGACATCGCCCTTGAGCAAATACATTTTGCGGTTAGCCTTTTCTACAAGAATGTTGTCGATGGGTGAGGAGAGCATGGGTTTAGGGGATTCCTTTTCCGAAGAGCAAGAGAATAAAAGAAATGTTAGTAAAAGTAGGAGAGGTGTTCGTGATATTTTCATCAGAAGCTTTTGAAATGTTTAATGTGGGCGATGAAAGAGAAATAGTTAATTGGTTGGTAGATTAGTTCATTGCGGATAACGGGTCTCTAAATTTCATTTTGAATTTAACGGAGCGCATATCCTTATTGCAATAATCGCAAATATAATCCCAATCATCTGTAATACGATTATCAATTCTGTTTGCTTTGGGCGTGGATTTGATTGAAGAATGCGAGACAAACTGGTTGTTGACTTTTATTTCTATTTCGTAATCTATGTCTAAATGGATTTTTTGTTGAACACTGAATTGTGCATAATAAAGCAAATATTTCTTTTTTATTTTTTCCGTAAATTCATGATAAACAGAATCGGATAATGATTGCCCTGTGGAGTCTTTTAGTTGCATATCTGTTATTTCTATGGAACGGCAGTGAATACCGCAGTCCTCTTTGGGCCAGTGCGTTAGCCGACATCCTCCTGGAACTCTTGGAATTTTACGAGACTTAAAAAAGTCTTCTATTTTAGATGTGTCTGCAAAATAGTAGTTATATCCGTTTTTGTTATACCCTTGTCTAGAATATGTGGCGTAAATACGGGTTGTGTCAATTGGAGTTCCGTTACGATAAAGTTCTACATAATATGAAACCCATTGCTTGTCCCAACATATACCACGACATTCTTGTTTTTCTTTGAAGGCCATCGCTTCGGTAAATTCGTCAAAGTCTTTTTTTAAGTGGGATGCGAAAGATGGTTCTGATTCGCAAGAAAAAACAGCCATTGAATCGGCGGCTGCAATATAGTCAGCAAGGAGTAAGTCCTTAGACGGAGTAAAAACCCTGCTTGCTTCTTTTAGTTGGTTTGGGTTGTCGCAAGCCGCCAAGATGAACAAAAATGTTGCAATTAAAAATTTCTTAATCATTCAATTTCATCTCATTTTAATGAATAAGTGTTCTGCGATGCACATAATATAATACAAAAAAACGCCCAGGCTTTTAACCTAGACGCTTTTTGAATTGCTTGTGGATCCTATCGCCGCACCCTTCGACAAGCTCAGGGACCTGCGGCTCCAGGATGACGATTAGGGTTGGATTGCTTCGCTACGCTCGCAATGACGTGGTTTTTCCTAACCACTAACCACTGTCTACTTCAAGAACTGCATATACGGCAGCTTAGCAGCGAGTTCCTGCACCTTGTCGGCGTTGGCCATGAGGGCGGAGCGTGCGTGCCAGGAGCCGTCGAGGAACTGGCCGCGGGGGCCGTCGGCAAGCGTGAGCTCGATGGTTTCGTCACCCATCTTGAGCGTGCGGCTTTCGGTGCTGGTCACGAGTTCTTCGCTCGGGTGAGCTTCGATCCAGGCGAGAATCTTGTCAGCCACTTCGTGGCTCACCTTGTAGCAGGGCACGCCAATGGCCACACAGTTACCGAAGAAGATTTCGGAGTAGCTTTCGGCGATGATGGCGCGGATGCCCCAGCGCTTCAGGGCCTGCGGAGCGTGTTCGCGGCTGGAACCGCAACCGAAGTTCTGGTTCGAGACGAGGATGGAGCCGTTCTTGTAGGCCGGATCGCGGAAGGGGTGGACCTTGCCCTGAGCGGCGAGGCCAGCGATATCGTCGGCAAAGGCGTTTGCGCCGAGGCCTTCGAAAGTCACGCACTTGAGGAAGCGTGCCGGGATGATACGGTCAGTGTCGATATCGTTTCCGCGAACAGGAACGCCGGAACCTTTAACAATGTCGATAGAATTCATTTTTTTAATCTCCTTAGCGTTACTTGATGTACTTGCGGACGTCGGTGACACAGCCTTCGATGGCAGCGGCGGCCACCATGGCGGGGCTCATGAGGATGGTGCGGCCCGAGGGGCTGCCCTGACGGCCCTTGAAGTTACGGTTACTGGAGGAGGCACTCACTTGGCGACCCTTGAGCTTGTCCGGGTTCATGGCGAGGCAGAGCGAGCAGCCCGCTTCACGCCATTCGGCACCGGCTTCCTTAAAGATCTTGTCGAGACCGAGGGCTTCGGCTTCCACCTTGATCTTCATGGAGCCAGGCACCACCCACATCTTCACGGTCGGGGCGACCTTGTGGCCCTTGATAATATCAGCGGCGGCCTGCAAGTCGCTGAGGCGGCCGTTGGTGCAGCTACCCACGAAGGCGATGTCGATGGGGCGGCCAATCATCTTGGAACCTTCTTCCCAGCCCATGTATTCATAAGCTTCGGAGATGACCTTCTTTTCGCTGCCTTCGAATTCGTCGATCTTCGGCATGTTGCCGTTGAGCGGAATGGCCTGGGCCGGAGTGATACCCCAGGTAACCATCGGTTCGAGGTTGTCGCAGTTGATTTCGACTTCGTCATCAAACTGGGCGTCGGCGTCAGTAGCCACAGACTTCCAGTAGGCAACGGCTTCGTCCCACTTGTCGGCCTTCGGGGCATACGGACGGCCCTTGAGGTATTCGAAAGTCTTTTCGTCGGGGTTGCAGTAACCGACGCGGGCGCCGCCTTCGATAGCCATGTTGCAGACCGTCATACGGCCTTCCATGCCCATTTCTTCGATGACGGGGCCTGCAAATTCGTAAGCGTAGCCAACGCCACCGTTCACGCCGAGCTTGGCGATGTAGGCGAGGGCGACGTCCTTGGCGGTCACGCCCGGCTTGAGCTTGCCGGTGAACTTGATGCGGCGAGTCTTGAGCGGGCTCATGGCGAGCGTCTGGGTAGCGAGAACGTCTGCCACCTGGCTCGTGCCGATACCGAATGCGATAGCACCGAAGGCACCGTGCGTTGCCGTGTGGGAGTCACCGCAGGCAACAGTCATGCCCGGCTGGGTCACGCCTTCTTCGGGGCCCACGATGTGGATAACGCCCTGTTCTGCGGTAGCGGGGCCAAAGAACTTGATGCCGTTGTTCTTCGTGTTGTTTTCGATATGGGAGAACATCTCTTCGGAAATGCCGTCCTGGAGCGGGCGGTTGCGTTCCGGGAAGGTGGTCGGAAT
>NZ_CAMZCS010000072.1 GCF_947305105.1 uncultured Fibrobacter sp.
ACCTTGTAGGTACGGCACTCAACAAGGCTTCTGCTCTCGCCTTCAAGCTCGACGGATATTCCGACGAAGAAGTGGGCAAGAGGCTCGACGCCTACGGTGTTGCCGTGCGTACAGGTCACCACTGCGCACAGCCGGTGCTCAGGCATTTCGGTTACGAAAGTACCGTTCGCCCGACGCTTGCGCTGTACAACTCTCCGGACGACATCGACGCACTCGTGAGGGCGCTGAAGACATTCGCGTGATAAATAGTGGTTAGTAAACAGTGGTTAGTAAACAGGAATGTTTTTCCTAACCACTAACCACCAACCACTAACCACTTTTCATTTTTTTATCGCATCAATCTATGCACGAACTTATCCAAGAATCAGAAGTCGAAAAAGCTGTCCAGACGATTTTTGCCGATTACAATCGCGGCAAGCATATCGACAACATTGACATCTATAATCGACCCGACCAGGCCGAGATTCAGACGATTTTGCAGAACCTGATCCGTGTGGTTTATCCCGGACATTTCAGGGACCGCTCGCACAAGATTTACAACCCGAAGAATAGCTTCGCGGTCATTATCGAAGATACTTTCTACCACCTCCATAAACAGGTGGCGATTGCGCTGGACTATTGCAAACTCCGCGGCTCCATGACTTCGGACGAGCGCAAGATTGAAAGCTACCGCATCTGCAAGGAGTTTTTCGCGAAGATTCCTTGGATTCGCGAATGTCTTGAAACCGATTTGCATGCCGCTTATGACGGCGATCCTGCCGCCGGTTGTCTTGACGAAATCATCCTTGCGTATCCGGGCCTTATGGCGACAACGATTTTCCGCATTGCCCATGAACTTTACCTTTTGCACGTTCCGGTTCTCCCGCGGCTCATGACAGAGTATGCGCATTCCAAGACGGGAATTGACATCCATCCGGGTGCATCCATCGGCAAGTACTTCTTTATCGATCACGGTACGGGCATCGTGATTGGCGAAACTGCGGTTATTGGCAATAACGTGAAAATTTATCAGGGCGTGACTCTCGGTGCGCTCTCGACGCGCGGGGGCCAGCGCCTCTCCGGCAAAAAACGTCATCCGACAATTCAGGATAACGTAACCATTTACGCGAACGCATCCATTCTAGGCGGCGATACGGTCGTAGGCGAAAATGCCATTATCGGTGGCAGTGCCTTCATCACGAGTTCTGTCGCGCCCAATACCCGCGTGAGCATGAAGAACCTTGAAATGGACTACGTCTCTACCGATAAGCAGCACAAGACAGAAGAAATTACCCAAAGCGAGGAGTGGTACTACATTATATAATCATAAGATGGCGACTTGCTATAGAAAAAACTGATAATTCAGCATAAAAACAATGTATTGGACGCGTGCGAAAACGCGTTCTATATTTGGGCCAGATTAAAACAACAATGTACGGAGAAACAACAATGGCAGAAATAAAAATTGACGATACCATCGACATTACCGATGTCGTGTGCCCGACCACTTTCGTGAAGGCGAAGGTCGCCCTCGAAGAACTGGAAGAAGGCCAAATCCTTTCTATCCGCCTGAACGACGGCGAACCGGTGCAGAACGTGCCGCGCAGCATCAAGGAAGAGGGTCACGAAATCTTGAAACTCGACGACAACCAGGACGGAACCTACACACTCATTGTGAAGAAGGTCGGAGACTAACCAAGGAGTATAAAATGATTATTACTGTTGCAGGAAACAAGAAAGAATACAAGGACGGCCTTACCGTCGCAGAACTGATTGAAGCCGAGAAGATTGACAACCCGCTTTACGTGACGGTTTCGGTGAACGAGGAGTTTGTTGAGGGTGGAACGTTCGACAAGGCCGTGCTCAAGGATGGCGACAGCGTCGAGTTCCTCTACTTCATGGGAGGCGGCTGCTAATGGCTTTTACTAACGAACAGCTGGAGCGCTATTCGCGCCACATCATCTTGAAAGAGGTGGGCGCGAAGGGCCAGAAGAAGCTCCTGAATGCGAAGGTACTCGTGATTGGTGCGGGCGGCCTCGGAGCGCCTGTAGCCATGTACCTTGCTGCAGCAGGCGTGGGCACCATCGGCATTGTCGATGCCGACGTGGTCGATCTTTCCAATTTGCAGCGCCAGATTATCCACGCCACACAGGATGTGGGCAAGCCCAAGGTGCAGTCCGCGAAAGAGACGATGGAAGCGATGAACCCCGACGTGAAAGTGGTTACGTACCACACTTTCGTGACGAGCGAGAACATCCTCGACCTCATCAAGGACTACGACTTCGTCATCGACGGCACGGACAATTTCCCGGCGAAGTTCCTCATTAACGATGCCTGCGTGATGGCGAAGAAACCGTTCTCCCATGCGGGCATCATCCGTTTTCAGGGACAGCTCATGACGTATGTTCCGGGCCAGGGCCCCTGCTACCGCTGTGTGTTCAAGGAACCGCCTCCGAAAGATGCCGTGCCTACCTGCAAGCAGGCGGGCGTGATTGGCGCTATGGGCGGCGTTATCGGTAGCTTGCAGGCGATGGAAGCCGTCAAGTACATTCTCGGCGTGGGTAATCTGCTCACGGGTTACCTGCTCACCTACAATGCGCTTACGATGGAATTCCGCAAGGTAAAGCTCCCGACGCATACCGAAGACTGCGCCGTGTGCGGCACGCACCCGACCATCACCCAGCTCATCGACTACGAGCAGGCCGTTTGCGACTTGAAGCATTAGAAAGTGGTTAGTATGCAGTGGTTAGTAAGCAGGAATAAATTTAGTGGTTAGTAAACAGTATGCAGTAAACAGGAATGCAAAAAGAAACGTTCTTGTCGCAATCCTAACCACTAACCACCAACCACTAATCACCTGAAGCGCCCACACCTCATTCCTAGAGGTTTTCAATGAT